>CALMSQ010000570.1:0-4023 GCA_937872345.1 uncultured Burkholderiales bacterium
GTGTGCGTGCCGTGGCAGGCGTTGCACTTCACGTTGGCCTGCGTCATCTTCGACTGGCGATATCCGTCGAGCAGTGCCGCGTTCTTCTCGTGGCAGCCGCCGCTCAGGCACGCGCGACTGGCGGCGACGACGGCCGACGTATCGAACGGCGCCGCCTTGCTCGACGTCGTGGCCGGGGCAGGCGGGCCGGTGAACACGCTGGTCGCGGTCGTGTCGGCAGTGGCGGTCGCCGCGGTGTCGCCACCCCCACCGCCGCACGCCGACAGGGCGGCGAGCAGCACGGTGACGAGCGCGGCGAGTGCCGCCGATCCGATCCGGTCGAAAGTCGATTTCATCGTCGCGCTCCCGTCACGCCTTCGAGAGCCGCACGGCGCAGTGCTTGTAGATCGGCTGGTAGCTGACCGGATCGACGTAGTTCAGCGTGAGCCGGTTGCAGTTCACCAGCCGCCCGCCGTTGATCGCGACATCATCCGGGTCGGTGTCGCCGAAGTGCATCGGCATGAACACCGCGCCCGGCGCGACCACGTCGGTCACCGCGCACTTGACCACTACCTCGCCGCGACGCGACGCGACGCGCACCAGCGTGCCGTCGACCAGCCCGAGCCGGGCAGCATCGTCGGGATGCACCTCGACGTAAGTCTCGGGCATCATCTCGTGCAGCTGCGCGATGCGCTTGGTCTTCGTGCGCGAGTGGAAGTGGTCGATCACGCGGCCGGTGTTGAGCCAGAACGGGTAGCTCGCATCCGGCACTTCCGGCGGCGCCACGTAGTCCACCGCCCACAGGTACGCCCGTGACCGGCCCTCGGGGTCGATCCACGGCGCTTCCGGCGAGGTGCCGTACTGCGCGCGGTCCCAGTTGGTGTTGAACTTCCCGTCGGCGTACAGGCGCGTGCCGCCGGCCGGGCTCGCCGGCGTCGACGGCCAGTGCAGCCCGTTGCCGGCCTGCAGCGCCGCGTAACTCATCCCGCTCATGTCGCAGACGCGGCCGGCGGACACCGACTTCCACTCCTCGAAGCAGGCCTCGGGCGTCGCGTAGCCGATCACGGAGCCGCCGTCGACGGTCCGGTAGCGCGCGTCGAGCGTCGCGAGCTTGTCGGCGACCATCCTGATGATGTCGAAGTCGGCGTAGGCGCCGTAGCTCGGCCGCAACTCGAACCCGGGCGGCTTGACCGCCTGCACGCCGAGGTTCACGCGGCGCTCGGCGCAGGTGTAGGTGCCGGTCTTCTCTCCCCATTGCGCTGCGGGCAGGAACAGGTCGGCGAAGGCCATCGACTCGACCGGCTCGTAGATGTCCTGCACCACGGTGAACGGCCGACCCGCGTGGTCGAACCCGGCATAGGCGTGGAACCGGTTCAGGTCGGGAAGGGTGACTGCCGGGTTGGTGCACGAAATCCAGAGCACGCCCAGCCGACCCGTGCGCATCATCTCGACCATGCTGTCGATGTCGGGCTGCAGGTCGCGGTTCGACGTGATCGGCAGCGTCGACTTGTGCGGGATGCGGCCGCCCGGCACGCGCCACAGCCGCTCGAGGTCCGCGATGTGGTCGGGGTTGTAATAGTTGCGATACCCCGCCAGCGCCGACGAGCCGCCGGCCTCGCGGTTGCTCATCGCGGTGGTCTGGCCGGTGATGCTGAACGGCGCCGAGCCGGGACGGCCGATCTTCCCGGTCACCAGGTGCATCGCGCAGATCAGCCGCACCGTGTCGGTCGCCCCCATCGACTGGTAGACGCCCTGGATGAACATCGACCAGACCTCGCGCGAGGTGCCGATCCACTGCGCGGCCTTCGCGATGTCGGCCGCGGGCACGCCGGTGATCGCCGAGACGTGGTCGGGCGTGTAGCCCGCGACCTTCGCCGCCAGCGCGTCGAAGTTGCGTGTGTGGGCCGAGACGTAGGCGCGGTCGATCCAGTCGTTGGCGATCAATTGCTGCAGCAGCCCGTTCATCAGCGCGACGTTGGTGCCGGGACGCAGCTGCAGGTGCAGGTCGGCATTGCGCGCGGTGTGCGTGCGGCGCGGGTCGACGACGATCACCCTGGGCGCGCGCGACGTGCGCCGCGCGTCGATGATCCGGCACCAGACGTTCGGGTGCATGTCGGCCGGGTTGGTGCCGATCAGGAACAGGCAGTCGGCGTTCTCGATGTCCTCGTAGCAACCGGGCGGGCCGTCGCTGCCGAACGTGCTCATGTAGCCGTAGACGGCGGCCGCCATGCACAGCCGCGTGTTCGAGTCCATGCTGCGGGTGCCGATCGCGGCCTTGCCCAGCTTGCCCATGGAGTAGTACTCCTCGAGCGTCCACTGGCCGGTGTTGTAGATGCCGACCGAGTCGGGACCGCGCGCAGCCACCGCCTCGGCGATCTTCTGCGCGAGCAGCGTGGTGGCTTCGTCCCACGTGATGCGGTCCCACCCGCCGGCCGCGTTGCGCCGCAACGGGTTCACGGCGCGCTTGCCGACGCGAAGGTCGGCGTCGTTCAGCGCCTTGTACTCGTACAGGCCCTTGACGCAGACGTGCCCCGCGTTCGTGGGGTGGCTCGCATTGCCCTTGACCGCGATCGCCCGCCCCACCGCGTTCACGCCGATCTCCAGGCCGCATCCGACCGCGCAGAAGCCGCACACCGAGTGCACCCACTGCGCGACGTCGTCGAACTTGTCGTCGGCCAGCGCGGGGCGGCCGGTGACGAGGTCGAGCACGCCGCCCGCCAGCACGGCCTGCGAGCCGAGCAGCGCGCTCCACTTGACGAAAGTGCGCCGCCCCTGCCGGCACGCGTACGGGTCCTTCCTGAGCCTGTCGAGTTCTTCGGGGGTGAGGGGGTCGGTGGGTGCGGGTGATGCCGGGTATTGCCTGTCTGCTGCCACTGCTACTTCTCGTTGCGGCCCGCGCCAGGGAGGTCCGGCGGCGGTTCGTTGCATAATCCAGACAACGGCGGCCCAAAGTACTTGACAGACATCAAGCGATCGGGCAGGCGAAAGCAACCGGAGTGTCCCGGGCGACCAGCGGTCCCCCGGGCGTCCGGCGTGGGTCAGCGCCGCGTAGAATCGGCCGATGACGAGGCCCGAGGCTCCCTATGCGCGGCTTACCCCCGACCGCATGCTCGACGCGCTCGAGTCGGTCGGGCTGCGCGGCGACGGCCGCTTCATCGCGCTGAACAGCTACGAGAACCGCGTCTACCAGGTGAGCCTCGAGGACGGCCGCACGCTGGTCGCCAAGTTCTACCGGCCGGGCCGCTGGAGCGACGCGCAGATCCGCGAGGAGCACGACTTCGTCGCCGACCTCGCCGCGCGAGAGATCCCGGTCGTCGCGCCGCTGGCGCTCGACGATTCCGGCGCGACGCTCGCCGGGTTCGACGGCTATCGCTTCGCGGTCTATCCGCGGCGCGGCGGACGCGCGCCCGAGCTCGACGATCCCGACACGCTCGAGCGCATCGGCCGCTTCATCGGCCGCATCCACGCCGTCGGCGCGGTCGCGCGCTTCGCCGAGCGGCCTGCGCTCGACGTCGACAGCTTCGCGGTCGAGCCGCGCGACTGGCTCCTCGCGCACGGGCTCATTCCCCCGGACCTGCTGCCGGCGTGGCGCAGCATCGTCGAGCAGGCGATCGACGCGGCCCGCCGCGCCTTCGACCGCGCGGGCGACATCCGGATCCAGAAGCTGCACGGCGACTGCCACGCGGGCAACGTGCTGTGGACCGACGACGGCCCGCACTTCGTCGACTTCGACGATGCGCGCAACGGGCCGGCCGTGCAGGACCTGTGGATGCTGCTGTCGGGCGATCGCGCGTCGATGACGCGGCAGCTCTCGGACGTGCTGGCCGGCTACGAGGACTTCGCCGACCTCGACCGGCGCGAGCTGCAATTGATCGAGCCGCTGCGCACGCTGCGGCTGATCCACTACTCGGCCTGGATCGCGCGGCGCTGGGACGATCCGGCGTTCCCCGCGGCGTTTCCCTGGTTCGGCACGCAGCGCTACTGGCAGGACCGCGTGCTCGAGCTGCGCGAGCAGGTCGCCGCGATGCAGGAGCCGGCGCTCGA
>CALMSQ010000571.1:0-14912 GCA_937872345.1 uncultured Burkholderiales bacterium
CAGGTCGACGTCGCCGAGCGCGATGCAGTTGACGACCGTGTCGGGGCGCCAGTTCTCGAACCAGCGCTCGACGCATCCGTAGGGGTCGTTCGCGTCGAGCGCGAGCGTTGCGCGCGGCGGCGTGACCCACTCGCCCACGAGGGTCGCGGCGCAGGTTGCGATCGCGCCGCCCAGCCGCCCACTTGCCCCGAGCAGCAGCACGCGCCGGCGTGCGCGCGCCGCGTCGCTTTCAGCGCGCACCGGCCGGCGGGCCATCGGATCCGTCCTCATCGAAGACCTCTGCCTCGCCGAACGCCGGCGCATCACGGTCGCGCACCGAGACGATCGGCACCGCGCCGTCGAGCGGCCAGTCGATCGACAGGTCCGGCGAGTCCCAGCGGATCGCGCGGTCGAGTCGCACATCCCACGCCTGCGTCAGGCCGTAGAGGACGAGGCTGTCTTCACGCGCGAGGAACCCGTGGGCGAAACCCGGCGGGACCCAGAGCATCCGCGGGCGCTCGGCGTCGAGGTCGAACGCGAAGCTCGTTCCGAAGTGCGGCGACGCGCGGCGCAGGTCGACGAGGACGTCGTGGACGCGCCCGGCGAGCACCTGCACCAACTTGCCCTGCGGGGCGCCAAGCTGGTAGTGCAATCCACGCAGCACGCCGCGGCGGCTGCGGCTGAGGTTCTGCTGGACGATCTCGACCGGTCCCGCATGCGCGCGAAGCGCGTCGAGGCGCAGCGATTCCATCAACCAGCCACGCTCGTCGCGATGAAGGCTCGCGTCGAACAGTGCCCATCCCGCCGCGTGCGCGGTGTGCAGCTTCATTGCCCGCCCGTGCCGCTATCTGGACGCCGCGCTTCGATCGTGGCGCGCACCGTCGAGCGCAAGCCCTCGTCGAACCCGATCCGCGGCGACCAGCCGGTCTCGCGGCGAAGCTTGCGGTCGTCCATCGCGTAGCGGCGGTCGTGCCCGGGACGGTCTGCGACGAAGCGGATCCAGCGCGCGGCGTCGCTTGCCGGCTCCGCAGCGGCCCGTCTGCCGTCGCCGCGGCCGGCGGGACGCGCATCCCGGGCTCGTGTCTCCAGTTCGACGGCGGCTAACAAGCGCCCGATCAGCGCCCGGTTTGTCACGCCCTGGTGTCCTGCGACGTTGTAGGACTGGCCCGGCGTGCCGCGCTCGAGCGCCGCGGCCAGCGCCGCGACGTGGTCGTCGACGTACAACCAGTCGCGGACCGCCGATCCGTCCCCGTAGAGCGGTACCGGTTCGCCGGCGAGGATCCGCTCGATCGCCAGCGCGACCAGTTTCTCGGGATGCTGGCCGGGGCCGTAGGTATTCGAGCCGCGCGTGACGAGCGTCGGCAGGCCGTAAGTGACGTGGAACGCGGAGACGAAATGGTCCGCAGCGGCCTTCGAGGCCGCGTACGGATTGCGTGGCCGGT
Organism: uncultured Burkholderiales bacterium; assembly: GCA_937872345.1. Lineage (GTDB taxonomy): Bacteria > Pseudomonadota > Gammaproteobacteria > Burkholderiales > Burkholderiaceae_E > Zeimonas. The sequence continues at coordinate 1,422 of CALMSQ010000571.1, forward strand.
ATGGTGCCTGCTCGTCGCACGGCGCTTCGTCGGGGGCCAGCGAGCCGAACACCTCGTCGGTGGAGCAGTGAAGGAAGCGGAACGCGGTCGCGTCGGCCGCCGGCCGTGCCTGCAGGTGCGCCCGTGCGGCCTGAAGCAGCGTCAGCGTGCCAAGCGTGTTGGTTCGCGCGAACGCGGTCGCGTCGGCGATCGCGCGATCGACGTGCGTCTCGGCGGCCAGGTGAACGATCGCGCGCGGCCGGTGGGTGGCGAGCACCTTGTCGATCAGCGCGCGGTCGCAGACGTCGCCGTGGACAAAGGTGTGGCGCGCATCGCCTGCCAGCGCAGCGAGCGCCTGCGGGCTCGCGGCATAGGTCAACGCATCGAGATTGACCAGCGGCTCTTCGCGCGATCCGAGCCAGTCGAGCACGAATCGCGCTCCGATGAAGCCGCAGCCGCCTGTGACGAGGATCATGCCGGCTAGAATACCGAATCTCGTCACGACCGCGTACGCTCGACGCCCCGCATGGCCCGCTGGCTCTACACGATCGCGTGGTACCTGGCGATCCCCCTGGTGCTGGTCTACCTGCTGTGGCGATCGCGTCGCCAGCCCGAGTACCGGCGCCACCTCGGCGAGCGGTTCGGCGCGCATTCGCCGCGCACCGACATGCAGCCGCTGTTCTGGCTGCACGCGGTGTCGGTGGGCGAGACGCGCGCGGCGCAGCCGCTGGTCGCGGCGTTGCTCGAGCGCTATCCGGGATGCGAGGTGCTGGTCACGCACATGACGCCGACCGGCCGCGCGACCGGCGCGTCGCTGTTCGCCGGCCTGCGGGTGCACCAGGCCTACCTGCCGTACGACTTCCCGTTCGCGGTGCGCCGCTTCCTGCGCGCGTGGCGGCCGACGATCGGCATCGTGATCGAAACCGAACTCTGGCCGAACCTGGTCGCGGTGGCGCGCGGCGAGGGCGTGCCGATGGCGCTGGTCAATGCGCGGCTGTCCGACCGCTCGCTGCGCAAGGCGCGCCGCTGGCGCGCGCTGATCCGGCCGGCGCTTGCGGGGCTCGACCTGGTGCTCGCGCAGACCGACGCCGACGCACGTCGGCTCGCGCAGCTGGGTCGGCACGCGGTGCCGGTGCTGGGCAACCTGAAGTTCGACGTCGTGGCCGACGCCGCGCTCGAGGCGCGCGGTCATCGCTGGCGCGCGGCCTGGCTGGCCGCCCCGAATGCCGGCGCGCTGCCGCGCTTCTGCGTCGTCGCCGCCAGCACCCGCGAGGGCGAAGAAGCGCTGCTGCTCGACGCCTGGTCCGCGCACCTGCAGCCGCCGGCGCTGGCCAGCCGCTTTCCGCCGCTGCTGGTCATCGTCCCCCGGCACCCGGAGCGTTTCGACGAAGTTGCCGCGCTGATCGAATCGCGCGGCTGGCGGCTGGCGCGGCGCAGTCGGCTGGTGGACGACGCGCGCCCGGAGGCGAGCCCGGACGCGGGTCTGGACGCTCAGGTGCTGCTCGGCGATTCGATGGGCGAGATGGCCGCCTATTACGGGCTTGCCGACGTGGCGATCATCGGCGGCTCGCTATTGCCCTACGGCGGGCAGAACCTGATCGAAGCCTGCGCAGCCGGCGTGCCGGTGGTCGTCGGGCCGCACACGTTCAATTTCGCCGAGGCCGCCGAGCAGGCGATCGCCGCCGACGCGGCGATCCGGGTGCCCGAAGCGGCCCGGGCGGTGCCCGAGGCCCTGGCGATCGTGCTCGACGCCGAGCGCCGGCAGTCGATGAGCGATTGCGCGCTCGACTTCGCCGGCCGGCATCGCGGCGCCACCGCGCGAACGATCGAGGCGCTGGCGCCGTACGTCGGCCCGCGCGCGGCGGGCGGCTGAGCGTCGTGCGCCGCGCTGGCCGGCGCGCGAGTCAGCGCTGCTCGGCCAATTGCTGCGGGGCTGGTGCCTGGGAGGTCAGCGCTTCTCGACGCGTCGCGGGCCGCTGGGCGGTGCGGCCGGCGCCGGCGTCGAAGGCTTGACCGGCATCGTGGCCGGTGCCGCGGGCTGCGCGGCCGGCGCAGGCACCGGCGTGGCGCTCGTCGCCTCGGCCGGCTTCGGCTGTGGCGGCGCGAGCAGCGCGTTGACCTGCGCGACGTCGGGCTCGCCGAGCGCGCCGGCGGTGGACTTCAGCCGCAGGCCATTGAGCAGCGCGTCGTAGCGCGCCTTCGCCAGGTCGCGCTGCGTCGAGAAGAGCTGCTGCTGCGCGTTCAGCACGTCGATGTTGATCCGCACCCCGACCTGGTAGCCGAGCAGGTTCGAGTCGAGCGCGAGCCGGCTCGAGCGCTCCGCTGCCTCGAGCGCGCGCACCTGCGCGAGCCCGCTGTTCAGGCCCAGGTAGGCCTGGCGCGCGCCCTGCTCGGCCTGGCGCCGCGCGTTCTCGAGGTCGGACAGCGAGCGCTCGTGCGAGGCCGCTGCCTCGCGCACGCGCGCGTCGATGCCGCCGCCGGCGTAGATCGGGACCGACAGCTGCAGGCCGATCACCGCGGCGTTGCTGCGGATGCCGACGAAGTTGTAGGCCGTGTTCTCGGCGCGCTGCAGCGCGCCGACGACGTCGACGGTGGGATAGTGACCGTAGCGCTGGCGGTCGATCTCGCGCTTGGCGATCTCGCTGGCCACGCGCTGCTGCTGCACCAGCAGGTTGTTGTCGCGCGCATTCTGCGTCCAGTCGGCTTCGCGCGCGGGCTGCGGCCCTTCCAGCATCAGGCCCGGTCGCAGCACGTCGAGCTCGCCCACCGGCTGCCCGATCAGCTGCGCGAGCGCCGCGCGCTTGACCTCGAGGTCGTTGCGCGCCGCGATCTCCTGCGCCGACGCGAGGTCGTAGCGCGCCTGCGCTTCCTGCTGGTCGGTCACGGTGGCGGTGCCGACCTCGAAGTTGCGCTTGGCCGCGGCGAGCTGCTCGGAGATTGCGCGCATCTGCGCCTGCAGCGTGTCCAGGTTGTCCTGCGCGGCCAGCACGTCGAAGTAGGCCTGCGACACGCGCAGCACGAGGTCCTGCGAGGCCTGCGCGTACTGCGCTTCGCCGGCGGCCACCTGCAGCTTGCTCTGCTCGAAGGACTCGACGTTCTGCATCCGGAACAGCGGATAGCTGAGCTGGATTGCGTAGGTGCGCGCGGTGAAGTCGCGGGTCGGCCCCACGTTGGTGTCGACGCTCTGCGGGTTGATCGCGGCGGTGGCGTTCACCGACGGGAGCAGCCCGGCGCGCGCCTGGGGCACGCGCTCGCGCGTGGCCTGCAGCTGCGAGCGGGCGCTGGCCAGTTGCGCGTCGTTGGCGAGCGCCGCGCGCCAGGCCTGCATCAGGTCGAGCGCAAAGGTCGGCGAGCTGGCGGTCAGGCTCACGGCCGCAGCCAGCGTCGTCAGCATCGGGGAGGCTCTCATCGCGGACGCTCCGGTATCAGTAGGTGGCCATCGAGCGATCGACTTCCTTCGCCCACGCGTCGATGCCGCCGGAAAGGTTGAACACCGATTCGAAGCCCCGGTGCTCCAGGAACATGGCGACCTGCAGGCTGCGCACGCCGTGATGACAGATGCAGACGATGGGGCGCGACGGGTCGAGCTCCCGCAGGCGGGCCGGAATCTCGCGCATCGGCACGTGAACGCTGCCCGGCAGCGAGCACAGCGCATATTCCCAGTGCTCGCGCACGTCGAGCAGCACCGGCGTGCCTTCCGCGCCGCCCGGCGATTCGCCGGCGGCCGGCGAGAGCCATTCGGCCAGCTGTTCGGGATGGAGGTTCTGCATCGGGTTCAGAAGACGAACTTCTCTTTCCTGGGGAAGTCGACCAGCGGCAGCGCCACCGTGTCGAACAGGTTCTCGGCCGAGAACTGGCGGTCGGCAACGCGCGTGACCAGCTGCGCGGTCATCATCGGCAATTCGCCGACGATCGCGACCAGCCGCCCGCCGACGGTCAGGCGGTCGAGCAGGGCCTCGGGAACGAAGGGCACCGACCCCGACAGTACGATCGCCTCGAAACTCGCCCCCGGCGCGGCGCGCAGGCCGTGACGGTGCTCGACCGCGGCGTTGGAGATGCCGGCACGTTGCAGGTTCGCGCCGGCGAAGCGGGCGAGGTCTTCGCGGATCTCCGCGGTGACGACCCGGCGTGCGAAGTGCGCGAGGAGCGCCGCCATATAGCCCGAGCCCGCGCCGATCTCCAGCACGGTTTCGTGCTTCTTCGGTGCGATCGCCTGCAGCATCCGCGCCTCGACCTTCGGCGCCAGCATGACCTCGCCGGTGTCGCGGCCGTCGACGACGAGCGGGATCTCCATGTCGGCGAACGCCATCGCGCGGTATGCCGGGGGAACGAATTCGTCCCGGCGCATGCCGAGCAGCAGGTCGAGCACATCCTGGTCGAGCACGTCCCAGGGGCGGATCTGCTGCTCGACCATGTTGTAGCGGGCGCGTTCGAAGTCCATGGGTTCGTCGTCTCGGCGCTGAAAACCGTAGATTTTAGCAACCCGCCCCTTTTTCAAGGGTGGGGGGCTGCCGGGGGTGCCTGCGCGGGCTCCGGGGCGGGTTGCGGAGATTCGCCGCCGGCGGCGGCCCGGGCTCGCCCGGTGATGCGCGCGCCGAGGTCGTCGAGGAACGTGTAGAGCACGGGCACGACCAGCAGCGTCAGCAGCGTCGACGCGAGCACGCCGCCGATCACCGCGTGCGCCAGCGGTGCGCGCTGCTCGGCACCTTCGCCGGTGCCGATCGCGAGCGGCATCATGCCGAACACCATCGCCAGCGTCGTCATCAGGATCGGCCGCAGCCGGATCTCGGCCGCCTGCAGCAGCGCCTGTGAGCGGGCCATGCCGCGGGCGCGCGCCTGGTTGGCGAAGTCGACCAGCAGGATCGCGTTCTTGGTGACGAGCCCCATCAGCATGATGAAGCCGATCATCGAGAACATGTTCAGCGTCGAGCGCCACGCGAGCAGCGCCAGCACGACGCCGATCAGCGACAGCGGCAGCGAGGCCATGATCGCCACCGGCTGCAGGAAGCTGCCGAACTGCGACGCGAGGATCATGTAGATGAACAGCACCGCGAGGATCAGCGCCTGCAGCGCGTAGCCGAAGCTCTCGGCCATGTCGCGGTTCGAGCCTCCGGTCTCGAAGCGGTAGCCGGGCGGAAGCTCGATCTTCGCGAGCTCCTTCTGAAGCAGGCTGCCGGCGGTGCCGGCGGCGATGCCCTCGACGTTGGCCGAGATGAGGATCTCGCGCGCGAGCGCCTTGCGGTTGATCTGCGTCGGGCCCAGCCCCTGGCGGAACGCGGCGATCTGGCGCAGCGATACCATCCGCGGGCTGCCGTCGGCGTCGGCGCGCGCCGAGGTGAGCGTCAGGCGCCCCAGGTCTGCCACCGAACTGCGCTCGCTGCGCGGCAGGCGCACGCGCACGTCGTAGTTCTCGTCGTCGGGCGCGCGCCAGGTGGTCGTCGCGTCGCCGGCCAGCAGCGGGCGCAGCACCGCGCTCACCTGCGCGACGCCGACGCCGAGATCGGAGGCGAGCGCCCGGTCGATCTCGGCCGACACGGTCGGCTTGGCCGGCTTGGAGCTGGTGTCGACCTCGACGATGCCGTTGCGGCCGAGCTGCGCGTTCACCGACGCGATCGCCTGCGTGACACGCGCCGCGAGCCGGTCGAGCACCGCGGTGTCCTGGCCCTGGATGCTCAGCTGGATCGGCTTGCCCGAACTGACCGCGTTCAGGTTGCCCAGGTCGGTGAGCGTCACGCCGGCGATCCGCGACAGGCGCTCTCGAACCGGCGAGCGCATCTTCTGCACCGACAGCGGCCGCTTGGCGCGATCGACCAGCACCGCGAAGGCCATCGCGTAGTTGCGGCCCTGCGCGATCCCGGTGTTGATCGTGCCGTAGGTCATCGTGACGCCCTCGAACTCGCGCAGCGCCGCCTCGACCTGGCGCAGCTTGTCCTCGGTGAACTGCAGCGACGAGCCGACCGGCGTGTAGAACTGCACGTAGAACTCGTTGTTGTCGGCTTCCGGGACGAACTCGGTGCCCACCAGCTTCATCATCGGGAACGCGCCGGCGAAGATCGCGACCGCCACGGCCATCGTCACCGCGCGATGGCGCAGCCCCCAGCGAAGCAGCGCGACGTAGCCGCCCTCCAGGCGCAGCATCGTCGCCTGGAACACGCGCAGCAGCCGGGCGACGGGCCCGTTGCCGCGCGGCCCGTGCGCGTCCGGGTCGCGCCAGACCGAGGACAGCATCGGGTCGAGCGTGAACGCGATCAGCATCGACAGCATGACCGCGAACGCGACGGTGACGCCGAACTGCTTGAAGAAGCGCCCGATGATGCCGCCCATGAAGCCGATCGGCATGAACACCGCGACGATCGTGAACGTGGTCGCCGCGACCGCCAGGCCGATCTCCTTCGTGCCGTCGAACGCGGCGTCGCGGTGGTGCTTGCCCATCGCCTGGTGGCGCACGATGTTCTCGCGCACGACGATCGCGTCGTCGATCAGCAGGCCCACGCAGATCGACAGCGCGAGCAGCGTCACCAGGTTGATCGAGAAGCCCATCACGAACATCACCAGGAACGTGCCGATCAGCGAGATCGGCAGCGTGAGCCCGGTGATCACCGTCGAGCGCCACGACGACAGGAACAGGAACACGATGACCACCGTCAGCAGCGCGCCTTCGACGATGTTGCGCTGGACGCTGGCGACCGAATTGCGGATCGCGGTCGACGCGTCGCGCACCACCGACACGGTGACGTCGGGCGGCAATTCGCCGGCCAGCCCCGCCACCGTGCGGCGCACGCTGTCGACCACCGCGATCGTGTTCTCGCCCTGCGCGCGCACGACGTCGAGCGCGACCGCGCGCTTGCCGTCGACCAGCGCGCTGGTCTCGGGCTCTTCCTCGCCGTCGATCACGTCGGCGACCTGCGACAGGAAGACCGGCTGGCCGCCGCGGCGCGCGACGATGATCCGGCCGAAGTCGGCGACGCTGGCCATCTTCGCGCGGATCTGAACCACCTGCTCGCGGTCGCGCGAGACCAGCGTGCCGGCGGGCAGCTCCTGGTTCTCGTTGGCGAGCGCCTGCATCACCTGGTCGACGCCGACCTTCAGCGCCTCGAGGTCGGCGGGACGCAGCGCGATCTGCACCTCGCGGCGCACGCCGCCCACCAGCGTCACGCGGCCCACGCCGCGCACGTTCTCGAGGCGGCGCTTGACGACCTGGTCGGCCAGCGTCGTCAGCTCGCGCGCGTCGCGCTTGGGCGAGCGGATCGCCAGCGAGATCACCGGCACCTCGTCGGGGTTGTAGCGCGTGACCAGCGGCTCCTTGACGTCCTCGCGGAACAGCGGCCGCACCAGCGCGATCTTCTCGCGCACGTCCTGCGCGGCCTGCGCGGCGTCGACCGTCAGGTCGAAGCGGATGATGACGACCGAGCTGCCCTCGTACGAGCGCGACGAGAGCTCGTAGACGCCGCTGATCGTGTTGACCTGCTCCTCGATGCGGCGCGTGATGTCGGACTCGACGACCTCGGGCGAGGCGCCGGGCCACGCGGTCGAGACGACGACGACGGGGAACTCGACGTTCGGGAACTGTTCGACCGGCAGCCGGTGGTACGAGAAGATCCCGAGCACCAGGAACGCCGCCATCATCATGGTCGCGAAGACCGGATGATTGATCGAGACGCGCGTGAACCACATCGCGCTACGGGCTCCTGCGCGGCGCGGCGGACGAAGCGGGGGTGGGGGCAGGCGGGGCCGGGGCGACCGGCGCGATCGCGACGCGGCTGCCGGCGCGCAGCGTGCCGAGGTTCACGCCGACGACGTGATCGCCGGCCTTCAGGCCGTCGAGCACCTCGGCCAGGCCCACCGCGCCCTGGCCGGCCGGGGCCGACTCGTCGCGCAGGCCGATGCGCACGTCGCGCTCGGCGAGCTTGCCGTCGTCGATCAGGTAGACGAACTGGCGGCCGCCGGCGTCGCGGATCGCCGCCAGCGGAACGACGAGCACGTCGCGGCGCTCCTCGAGCGCGAGCCGGCCCTGCGCGAACATGCCGGCGCGCACCCGCGAGCCTTCCGGGAACGCGAGCGAGATGTAGACCGGCACCGAGCGCGTGCCGGCCTGCGTGCCCGGGTTGATCCGCACGACTCGCCCCACCTGCTCGCCGGCGATGCCCTCGATCGACATCGACACCGGCTGGCCGATGCGCACCGCCGCGATCTCGCTTGCCGGCACCGGCGCCTCGATCTCCATCCGCGACAGGTCGACGATCGACAGGATGCGTCCGTCGACGGGCAGCTTCTCGCCGACCTGCGCGAAGCGCTCGGCAACGACCCCTGACATCGGCGCGACCACCCGCGTGTCGGCGAGCGCCTTGCGCGCCTGGTTCAGCTGCGCGGCGGCCGCGTCGCGCGCCGCGACGGCCACGTCGACCGCCGAGGCCGCATTGTCGAACGCGTTCTGCGAAATGAACTGCTTCTCGAGCAGCCGGCGGTTGTTCTCCAGCGTGCGCTGCGCCTGCGCGAGCTGCGCCTGCGCCGAGCGAAGCTGCGCCTCGCGCTCGCGCACGCGCAGCTCGAAGTCGACCGGGTCGAGCCTGGCGAGCAGCTTGCCCTCGCGCACCGCGTCGCCCTCGCGCACTGCGAGCTCGACGATCTCGCCCGCGACCTTCGCCTTCACCGTCGTGCGTTCGACCGGCGTCAGCGTGCCGGTCACCGGGATCGTGCGCGCGATCGTGCCGGGGCCGACCGTGTAGAGGTCGGTGCTGGCGAACTCGATCGCGGCCGCCGACGCATCGGCCGCGCCTGCCGATGCCGGGCCGCCGGTGGCCGACGGGGACGGCGCGGGAGCCGGGCGGTTCGTCGAGCGCAACGCCAGCACCGCGGCGCCTGCCACGATCGCCAGCACGATCGCGATCGCCAGCCAGCGCTTCACGACACCCGCTCCGGCTGTCCGGGCTGCGCCCGCGGCGCGAGCGCACCCAGCACGAAATCGAGATGCGTGGCGAGGAAGCGGTCGATGGGCACCTCGAGCCCCGGCGGGCAGCAGGGCAGGATCGAGTGCTCCCAGAGCGCGCGCATCACCATCGGCGAGATCCACAGGTGCAGGCAGGCGTCGATGTCGACCGGCCGGAATTCGCCCTGGCGAATGCCGCGCTCGATGATCGACCGCAGCAGCATCGCGTTGCGCAGCACGACTTCCTGCTGGAAGAACCGGGCGAGCTCGGGGAAGTTGCCCGCCTCGCCGACCACGAGCTTGGCGATCCCCGGTAGCCGCGTCGCGCCGAACGACGACCACCACTGGCGGAAGAACTCGCCGAGCAGCTCGGCGCTCGTCGCGTTCGACTGCGCCACGTCGCGCTCGAACGCTTCGATCAGCGGCACGATGTTCTGGCGCACCACCGCCTTGAACAGGTCTTCCTTGCTCGCGTAGTACAGGTACAGCGTCCCCTTGCTGACGCCGGCGCGCGCGGCGACGTCGTCGAGCCGCGTCGCCGCGTAGCCCTTCTCGACGAACAGGTCGAGCGCCGCGTCGAGCAGCTCGCCGGGGCGGGCGCCCTTGCGGCGTTCCCAGCGCGGCGAGCGCGGGCGGCCGGCGGGCGAGGAGGCAGGGGATGGCACTTTAATGACCCAAAAGTCAGTAATTGTAGGGGGGAAATCGGGCCGACGTCAAAGCGGCGCCCGCAGGGCCTCGCCGGGGCGTCGCGCCGGCCGGTTTCGCGCGGTCCGACCGTCCTCGCACGTCCCGACTTGCTTCGCGCCCTCCGTCGTACTACCTTGCAGGCTCGCTAGGGGTCCTGGGCGGCCGCGCGGAGGGCGCGCGGCGGTGCCGGGTGAGAGAGTCCCTCCGAACCTGATGCGGGTAATGCCGCCGAAGGGAAGCCGAAATGAACGCCAATCCGCAGTTCCTGGCCGCCACTGCCGCGGTCGACGACGCGGCGATCCAGCCGCTGCCCAGTTCCCGCAAGGTCTACGTCGAAGGCTCGCGCGCCGACATCCGGGTGCCGATGCGCGAGATCGCGCAGTCGGACACGCCGGCGATGGCCGGTGCGAGCGAGCGCAATCCGCCGGTGTGGGTCTACGACACCAGCGGCCCGTACACCGACCCAGGCGCGCGCATCGACATCCGGCGCGGGCTGGCGCCGCTGCGCGCGGCCTGGATCGACGAGCGCGGTGATACCGAGCCGCTCGACGGCCCGAGCTCGCGCTACGGCCGCGAGCGCCTCGAAGACCCGAAGCTCGCTGCGCTGCGCTTCGACCTCGGGCGCGCGCCGCGCCGCGCGCGCGCCGGCGCCAACGTCACGCAGATGCACTACGCGCGCCGCGGCGTCGTCACGCCCGAGATGGAGTTCGTCGCGATCCGCGAGAACCTGCGCCGCGCCGAGTACGTCGAGGCGCTGAAGGCCTCGGGCCCGCAGGGCGCGCGCATGGCCGAGGTGCTGCTTCGCCAGCACCGCGGCGAATCGTTCGGCGCATCGATCCCGGCGCAGATCACGCCCGAGTTCGTGCGCAGCGAAGTCGCGCGCGGCCGCGCGATCATTCCGGCCAACGTCAACCACCCGGAAAGCGAGCCGATGATCATCGGGCGCAACTTCCTGGTGAAGGTGAACGCGAACATCGGCAACTCGGCCGTGACCTCGTCGATCGGCGAGGAAGTCGAGAAGATGACCTGGGCAATCCGCTGGGGCGGCGACACGGTGATGGACCTGTCCACCGGCCGGCACATCCACGAGACGCGCGAGTGGATCGTGCGCAACTCGCCGGTGCCGATCGGCACGGTGCCGATCTACCAGGCGCTCGAGAAGGTCGACGGCCGCGCCGAGGCGCTGACCTGGGAGATCTTCCGCGACACGCTCGTCGAGCAGGCCGAGCAGGGCGTCGACTACTTCACGATCCACGCCGGCGTGCGGCTGCCGTTCGTGCCGCTCACCGCGAAGCGGCTGACCGGCATCGTCTCGCGCGGCGGCTCGATCATGGCGAAGTGGTGCCTCGCGCATCACCGGGAGAGCTTCCTCTACACGCACTTCGAAGAGATCTGCGAGATCATGAAGGCCTACGACGTGAGCTTCTCGCTCGGCGACGGCCTGCGTCCCGGCTCGATCCACGACGCCAACGACGAGGCGCAGCTCGCCGAGTTGCGCACGCTGGGCGAGCTGACGCAGGTCGCCTGGAAGCACGACGTGCAGGTGATGATCGAGGGCCCGGGTCACGTGCCGATGCAGCTCATCCGCGAGAACATGGAGCTGCAACTGCGCGACTGCCACGAGGCGCCGTTCTATACGCTCGGGCCGCTCACGACCGACATCGCGCCCGGCTACGACCACATCACCAGCGCGATCGGCGCGGCGCAGATCGGCTGGTACGGCACCGCGATGCTCTGCTACGTGACGCCGAAGGAGCACCTCGGCCTGCCGAACAAGAAGGACGTCAAGGACGGGATCATCGCGTACAAGATCGCCGCGCACGCGGCCGACCTCGCCAAGGGGCACCCCGGCGCCCAGGTCCGCGACAACGCGCTGTCGAAGGCGCGCTTCGAGTTCCGCTGGGCCGACCAGTTCAACCTCGGCCTGGACCCCGACACCGCGAAGGACTTCCACGACGAGACGCTGCCGAAGGAGTCGATGAAGACCGCGCACTTCTGCTCGATGTGCGGACCGCACTTCTGCTCGATGCGCATCACGCAGGAGGTGCGCGACTACGCCGAGCGCCAGGGCATCGGCGAGCAGCAGGCGCTCGAGCAGGGCATGCAGCAGAAGGCCGGCGAGTTCGTCGAGCGCGGCGCGGAGATCTACCAGCGATCTTGAGCCGGCGGCGGGCGCGAGCGAAGGTCTGCGCGGGCAAAGGCGCGGGCGAGGGGGCGGGCCATTCGCCGCGGGCGCGCCGGGTGCTTGCCCCCGCTTCGCGGGGGTGCCCTGCGATGCTCGCAGCACCGGCTGGCGCGGCGAAACTCGCTACGCTCGCTGCGCGAGCTCCGCTCAAACAGATCGCCGCGAGAATGATGGACGATGCGCGCTGCGCGCGCCGCCGGTGCTGCTGCGCTTCTCGGCTGCGCACCAGGCGCGCCCACGGCGAATGGCCCGCCCCCTCGCCCGCGCCTTTGCCGACAACGTCGTGGTGCTCGTGCGCACGGTCTGAAGGTTCGTGGTGATCGATGCTGCGTCCGCTTCGAGCAGTGCGGATCCTTTGCGCACCACCGACGTCTCATGAGCGGCAGGCGGCGGCTGGGCGGCATGCGGGGCCGGCGGGCCTGGGCGGGGCGTTGGGGGGCCCGCGCGTGGGGCGCTGTCGGCGGCGCCGAGCAGCGCAGCCTCGGGGTCGGCGCGCGAAGCGCGCTTCGTACTTCTGACTCGCGGCGCCCTGTCTGAGCGGAGCTCGCGAAGCGAGCGCAGCGAGTTGCGCCGCGCGACACCGAGGCGAGCAGCACAGGGAAGTCGGTGCGAAGCACCGACCGCCGTCGTCATCGCCCCGCCGCGCCCGGGCCCTCGGGCCTGGCGCCCCCCAACGCCGCCCGGCGCCTGCCGCCCCGCCCACGCGGCCCGCCACCGCCTGCCGCGAACGCGCCACCGCGGGAGGATCGGCTTCGGGGGATAGAGGCGTCAATCCGCCAGGCGCGCCGCGCCGCGCACCCCCGACGAATCGCCGTGCAGGTTGCGCAGCAGCGGCATGTCCGCCCGATCGGCGAACACGAGTGGCGCGCAGCGGCGCGGCACTTCGCGATAGACCTCGTCGACGTTGCTCAGGCCGCCACCCAGCACGATCGCATCCGGATCGAGCACGTTGACGACCCCGGCGAGCGAGCGCGCCAGGCGATCGCACCAGCGCTCGAACACGGCCAGCGCGGACGGCTCGCCGGCGCGCATCGCGGCGACCAGCGCCGCGGCATCGCGCGCGGGCGGGTCCGCGCTCGCTGCCAACGCTGGCCCGCTGAGCCAGGCCTCGATGCAGCCGCGGCGGCCGCACCAGCAACGCGGCCCGGGCAATTCGTCCGCGCCGAACGGACCCGGCAGCGGATTGTGACCCCACTCGCCGGCGATGCGGTGGGCGCCTTCGTGCAGGCGGCCGTCGACGACGACGCCACCGCCGACGCCGGTTCCGAGGATGACGCCGAACACGACGTGCCGTCCGGCCGCTGCGCCGTCGGCGGCTTCGGACAGTGCGAAGCAGTTGGCGTCATTGGCCACGCGCACCTCGCGCCGCAGCGCGCGCTCGAGGTCGTCGGCCAGCGGCCGGCCGTTCAGCCAGGTCGAGTTGGCGTTGCGCACGAGCCCGGTGTGCGGCGAGATCGACCCGGGAATGCCGACGCCGACCGAGCGGCAGCGGCCTGCGGCCCGCTCGGCCTCGTCGACCAGGCTGGCGATGGCCGAGAGTGTCGCGGCGTAATCGTTGCGCGGCGTCGGCACGCGCCGGCGATGGTGCTCGAGGCCCGAGTCGTCGAGCGCGACGACCTCGATCTTCGTGCCGCCGAGGTCGACGCCGATCCGCACCGCTAGCGCTTCTTCTGCCCGATCCGGCTCTCCTTGCCGGCGAGCAGGTTCTGGATGT
>CALMSQ010000572.1:0-2613 GCA_937872345.1 uncultured Burkholderiales bacterium
TCGGCCTGGTTGACGTCGAGGTCCGACACGACGCCGCCGCGCGCCCGGGCGCGCACCACTTCGAGGCTCTCGGTGCGAGTCTGCACGCTCTCGCGGGTGACCGCGATCTGGGCGTCGAGCGAGCGCAGCGCGAACCACGACTGCGCGGTCGCTCCGGCCAGGCTCAGCGCGACGACGTCGCGGGCGTAGCGGCTCGCCGCCAGCTGCGCGTCGACCGCCTCGGCGCCGCGCCGCAGCTTGCCCCACAGGTCGAGTTCGAACGCGGTGGACAGCGCGATGCGCTGGTCGGATCGCGCCAGCGGCACGCTCGGCGGCACCGGCGTCGCCCCCAGCGACGTGATCCGCGAGCGCGTGCTGGACGCGCCGAGGTCGACTTGCGGCACGAGCACCGCGTACGCCTCGCGCAGCGCCGCCTCGGCCTCCTCGACCTGCGCGATCGCGAGGCGCACGTCGGGATTGCGCGCCAGTGCAGCGTCGACCAGCGCGTCGAGCGCCGGGTCGCGATACAGCGTCCACCAGTCCACGGGCAGCGCGGCGCCGGGCGCGCCCGCCACGGCAGCGTCCGACGGCATCACGTCGACGAAGCGCTCCGGCAGCGCCTGCTCCGGGCGCCGGTAGTCGGGCCCGACCACCGTGCAGCCCGCGAGCGCGAGCGCGGCGAGGCAGGCTGCGGCAGCGCGACGCCACCGCGCCGAAGCGTCGGGCAGGCCCGTCGCGCGAGCGCCCGACGGGCGCACCGTTGCTGCAGTCGCGGCGCTCATCGGGCGTCTCCCCCGGCCTCGCCGGCGGTCGGCGCGTCGCGCCCGCGACGGCGCCGGGCAGTCACCGTGAAGAACAGCGGCACGAAGATCGTCGCGACGAAGGTCGCCACGATCATCCCGCCGAACACGCCGGTGCCCATCGAGCGGCGCGCGGCCGCGCCGGCACCCGAGGCGAGCACCAGCGGCACCACCCCGAGCACGAACGCCAGCGACGTCATCACGATCGGGCGGAACCGCAGCCGCGCGGCCTGCAGCGCCGATTCGATCGGGGTCTTGCCGGCGAGGAACGCCTGCTGCGCGAACTCGACGATCAGGATTGCGTTCTTCGCCGCGAGCCCGATCAGCACGACCAGACCGATCTGGAAGTAGATGTCGTTCTCGAGCCCGCGCAGGAACACGAACCCGAGCGCCCCGGTGATCGCGAACGGCACCGCGAGCAGCACCGCCACCGGCAGGCCCCAGCGCTCGTAGAGCGCGGCGAGGATCAGGTAGACCATCACGATCGCGAAGCCGAATGCGAACACCGAGGCACTGCCGGTGCGCTTCTCCTGGAACGCCTGGCCCGTCCAGGCGATCTGGTAGCCCGCCGGCAACGTGCGCGCGGCAACCTCCTCGACCGCCCGGATCGCGTCGCCCGAGCTCACGCCCGGCTTGCCGGCGCCGAGCACCTTCGCGGCGACGAAGCCGTTGAAGCGCTCGAGCTGCTCGGGGCCGACCACGCTGCGCGTCGTGATCAGTGCCTTGAGCGGAATCATCTCGCCGCTGGCGGTCGAGCGAACGAAGACGTTGCCCAGGTCGTCGGGCTTTGCGCGGTACGGTGCGTCGGCCTGCAGCTGCACCCGGTAGGTGCGGCCGAACTTGTTGAAGTCGTTCACGTACAGCGTGCCCATCGTGCTCTGCAGCGTGTCGAACACGTCCTGCACCGGCACGCCGAGCGACAGCGCCTTCTCGCGGTCGACTTCGACCTGCAGCTGCGGCACCGTCGGCCGGAAGAACGTGTTGATGCCCTGCAGCCTGCGGTCCGACGCCAGTTCACCGATGAACGCCTGCACCACCTGCTGCAGGCGCATCGGGTCGGGATCGGAGCGCCCCTGGACGTACACCTCGAAGCCGCCGGCGGTACCCAGGCCGCGGATCGCCGGCGGGTTGAACGCCAACGCCATGCCGTCGGTCAGTGCCATGCCGCGCATGAAGATCTCGCCGGCGACCTGCGGCGCGCTCTGCGTGCGCTCCGACCAGTCCTTCAGCGGCACGAAGATCGTCGCTGCGTTGGTCTTGTTCCCGCCGCCGATCAGGTCGAAGCCGTTGACGACGAACATGTGCTCGATCGCCGGATGGTCGGCGAACATCTGCTGCAGCGCCGCGCCCGACTTGCCGGTGCGCTCCAGCGTCGCGCCGTCGGGCAGGATCACCGCGCCGATCACGTAGCCCTGGTCTTCGGGCGGCACGAAGCTGCCCGGAATGCGGGTGAAGAGCAGAGCAAGCAGGCCCAGCACGCCCAGGAACGCCAGCAGCGACAGCAGTCGCCGGCGCAGCGCCAGGTTCACCGAGCCGAGGAACACCCGGGTCAGCGCATTGAAGCCGACATTGAACGGGTGGAACAGCTTCGACTCGTGGTCGCCGGCCTTGAGCATCAGCGCGCACAGCGCCGGCGTGAGCGTGAGCGCCACGAAGCCCGACAGCACCACCGCAATCGCGACGGTGACCGCGAACTGCTTGTAGAGCTGTCCGGCGATGCCGCCCAGGAAGGCGACCGGCACGAACACCGCGCACAGCACCAGCACGATCGCGACGATCGCGCCCGAGACCTCGCGCATCGCCTCGACCGCCGCGTCGTAGGCCGACATCTTCT
>CALMSQ010000573.1:0-2613 GCA_937872345.1 uncultured Burkholderiales bacterium
TCGGCCTGGTTGACGTCGAGGTCCGACACGACGCCGCCGCGCGCCCGGGCGCGCACCACTTCGAGGCTCTCGGTGCGCGTCTGCACGCTCTCGCGGGTGACGGCGATCTGGGCATCGAGCGAGCGCAGCGCGAACCACGACTGCGCGGTCGTTCCGGCCAGGCTCAGCGCGACGACGTCGCGGGCGTAGCGACTCGCCGCGAGCTGCGCGTCGACCGCCTCGGCGCCGCGCCGCAGCTTGCCCCACAGGTCGAGCTCGAACGCGGTGGACAGCGCGATGCGCTGGTCGGATCGCGCCAGTGGCACGCTCGGCGGCACGGGCGTTGCGCCCAGCGACGTGATCCGCGAGCGGGTGGTGGACGCGCCGAGGTCGACCTGCGGCACGAGCACTGCGTAGGCCTCGCGCAGCGCCGCCTCGGCCTCCTCGACCTGCGCGATCGCCAGCCGCACGTCGGGATTGCGCGCGAGCGCGGCGCCGACCAGCGCGTCGAGTGCCGGGTCGCGATACAGCGTCCACCAGTCGGCCGGCAGCGCGGCGTCGGGCGCGCCCGCCGCGGCAACGTCCGTCGGCATCACGTCGACGAAGCGCTCCGGGAGCGCCTGGTCCGGGCGCCGGTAGTCGGGCCCGACCACCGTGCAGCCCGCGAGCGCGAGCGCGGCGAGGCAGGCTGCGGCAGCACGACGCCACCGTGCCGAAGCGTCGGACAGGCCCGTCGCGCGAGCGCCCGCCGGGCGCACCGTTGCTGCAGTCGCGGCGCTCATCGGGACTCTCCCCCCGCCTCGCCGGTCGCCGGCGCGTCGCGCCCGCGACGGCGCCGGGCGGTCACCGTGAAGAACAGCGGCACGAAGATCGTCGCGACGAAGGTGGCCACGATCATTCCGCCGAACACGCCGGTGCCCATCGAGCGGCGCGCGGCCGCGCCGGCCCCCGAAGCCAGCACCAGGGGCACCACCCCGAGCACGAACGCCAGCGACGTCATCACGATCGGGCGGAACCGCAGGCGCGCGGCCTGCAGCGCCGATTCGATCGGTGTCTTGCCGGCGAGGAACGCCTGCTGCGCGAACTCGACGATCAGGATCGCGTTCTTCGCCGCGAGCCCGATCAGCACGACCAGCCCGATCTGGAAGTAGATGTCGTTCTCGAGCCCGCGCAGGAACACGAACCCGAGCGCCCCGGTGATCGCGAACGGCACCGCGAGCAGCACCGCCACCGGCAGGCCCCAGCGCTCGTAGAGCGCGGCGAGGATCAGGTAGACCATCACGATCGCGAAGCCGAATGCGAACACCGAGGCACTGCCGGTGCGCTTCTCCTGGAACGCCTGGCCCGTCCAGGCGATCTGGTAGCCCGCCGGCAACGTGCGCGCGGCGACCTCCTCGACCGCCCGGATCGCGTCGCCCGAGCTCACCCCCGGCTTGCCGGCGCCGAGCACCTTCGCCGCGACGAAACCGTTGAAGCGCTCGAGCTGCTCGGGCCCGACCACGCTGCGCGTCGTGATCAGCGCCTTGAGCGGAATCATCTCGCCGCTGGCGGTCGAGCGAACGAAGACGTTGCCCAGGTCGTCGGGCTTCGCGCGGTAAGGCGCGTCCGCCTGGAGTTGCACCCGGTAGGTGCGGCCGAACTTGTTGAAGTCGTTCACGTACAGCGTGCCCATCGTACTCTGCAGCGTGTCGAACACGTCCTGCACCGGCACGCCGAGCGACAGCGCCTTCTCGCGGTCGACCTCGACCTGCAGCTGCGGCACCGTCGGCCGGAAGAACGTGTTGATGCCCTGCAGCCTGCGGTCTGCCGACAGTTCGCCGACGAACGCCTGCACGACCTGCTGAAGGCGCATCGGGTCGGGGTCCGAGCGCCCCTGCACGTACACCTCGAAGCCGCCTGCGGTACCCAGGCCGCGGATCGCCGGCGGGTTGAACGCCAGCGCCATGCCGTCGGTCAGCGCCATGCCGCGCATGAAGATTTCGCCGGCGACCTGCGGCGCGCTTTGCGTGCGCTGCGACCAGTCCTTCAGCGGCACGAAGATCGTCGCCGCGTTGGTCTTGTTGCCGCCGCCGATCAGGTCGAAGCCATTGACCACGAACATGTGCTCGATCGCAGGATGGTCGGCGAACATCTGCTGCAGCTTCGCGCCCGACTTGCCGGTGCGCTCCAGTGTCGCGCCGTCGGGCAGGATCACCGCACCGATCACGTAGCCCTGGTCTTCGGGCGGCACGAAGCTGCCCGGAATGCGGGTGAAGAGCAGCGCGAGCAGGCCGAGCACGCCCAGGAACGCCAGCAGCGACAGCAGCCGGCGGCGCAGCGCCAGGTTCACCGAGCCGAGGAACACCCGGGTAAGCGCGTTGAAGCCCACGTTGAACGGGTGGAACAGCTTCGACTCGTGGTCGCCGGCCTTGAGCATCAACGCGCACAGCGCCGGCGTGAGGGTGAGCGCCACGAATCCCGACAGCACCACCGCGATCGCGACGGTCACCGCGAACTGCTTGTAGAGCTGGCCCGCGATGCCGCCGAGGAAGGCGACCGGCACGAACACCGCGCACAACACCAGCACGATCGCGACGATCGCGCCCGAGACCTCGCGCATCGCCTCGACCGCCGCGTCGTAGGCCGACATCTTCT
>CALMSQ010000574.1:0-10547 GCA_937872345.1 uncultured Burkholderiales bacterium
GCGAACCTCATCGGCTGGATCATGTCCGTCGAGATCGAGCGGCGCGAGAGGGCACTCTTCTGGAGCTCGAGGCAACTTGCCGCGGCGACGCGGGCGCTCGAGGAGATGGCCCGCAATGCCGCGGACGCTGATTCGGCCAAGACGCGGGTGTTGGCTGCGGTCAGCCACGATCTCCGCCAGCCGCTGGCGAGTCTCGCGCTCTACGCACAATTGTTGCGTGCGCGCAACGACGTCCTCGGGCCGGCCGGCCTCTCCGGCACGGTCGACCGGCTCGACGCGTGCGTGTCCGCGCTCAGTGGAAACCTCGATCGGCTGTCCGAACTCGGCGGCTTGCGCGATCGCGGAGCGCCTGTTTCCGTGACGACGATCGACCTCGGCGGCGTGCTCGACCGCCTCGAGAGCGTGTACTCGGCCGAGGCCTCGCGGCGCGGAGCCCGGCTGGTCGTTCGTCGGCCGCGCCCGGGTCGGCAGTTCGCGGTGAGCAACGAGAACCGGCTCTGGGACGTGCTGTCCAACCTCACCGGCAATGCGCTGAAGTTCTCCTCTCCGGATCGTGGCGCGTGGGTGCTGATCCGCGTTCGTCGGTCCGGCACCGGCCTCGTGGTCGAGGTGCGTGACAACGGAATCGGAATTGCCGCGGCCGATCAGCGCCGGGTCTTCGACGAGTATTTCCAGGTGGCCAATCACGCCCGCAATCCCGAGCATGGTCATGGACTCGGCCTTTCGATCGTTCGCGAGGCCGTCTCGCGAATGCCGGGCCACTCGCTCGAGCTGCGATCGCGGCTCGGGCAAGGGACCCGATTCGCGCTGACGATGCCGGCAGCGGCCCCCGTCGGTACGTTCGGCACCCCCGGCGGCGAGGCATCGCCACTCGAGGCGTACGCGGGCGCCCCATCACGCGACGTCGAGGCCCGCGCGGCCGAGCAACGCTGCGAGATGCCGGTGGCCCGATACGCAGCTGGCGTCCCTCACGACCGTGAAGTCGAGGAGCAGCGGGCTCCCGAGCGGGTCGGCGCCGCGCCGCTCGACGAGCCCCTGGCCGGCGCTTATGTCCTGTTCATCGAGGACGACGACTCGATGCGCGACGCGCTCGGCCAGGTGCTCCGGCAATGGGGCGTCCTGGTCGACGCCGTCTCGAGCGGCGAGGAGGCGCTCGAGACCGCGGCCCAGGCGGAACGCTCGTTCGACGCGATCGTGTCCGACTTCAGGCTGCCGGGTACCTGGGACGGACTGCGCCTGATCGACGAGCTCCGCCGCCTCGAAGGAAGGCGAACGCCGGCGATCCTGCTGTCGGGCGAGTTCCGCGTCGAGGCCCTGCGGGACGGCGCGCCCGACGACGTTCACGTGATGGCCAAGCCGCCTCAGCTGGCTCGCCTGCGCGAGTTGTTGACCGTTTTTGCCGAGGGATCCGGCGCAGTCCGGGCCTGAGGCGTCGCGCGCCGTCGCGCGCTCAGAGTCGCTCGACGATGGTGGCAATGCCCATGCCGCCGCCCACGCACAGCGTGATCAGCCCGCGCTTGAGCTTGCGACGCTCGAGTTCGTCGATCATCGTTCCGAGCAGCATCGCACCGGTCGCGCCCAGCGGATGACCCATCGCGATCGCTCCGCCGTTCACGTTGACCTTCTCCTCGGGCACGCCGAGTTCGCGCATGAATCGCATGACGACCGCGGCAAAGGCCTCGTTGACCTCGAAGAGGTCGATGTCGTCGATCCCCAGCCCGGCCTTCTGCAGCGCCTTGCGCGTCGCAGGCATCGGCCCGGTGAGCATGATCGTGGGGTCGGTGCCCGTCAGGGCGACGGAGACGATGCGGGCGCGCGGGGCGAGTCCGAGGCGCTTCCCGGCCTCTTCGTTGCCGATCAGCGTCAGGGCGGCCCCGTCCACGATTCCCGACGAGTTGCCCGCGTGATGCACGTGCTCGATGCGCGCGACCTGCGAGTACTTGCGCAGGGCCACCGCATCGAAGCCCATTGCGCCGATCTTGGCGAACGACGGTTTGAGCTGGCTGAGTCCCTCGACCGACGTGTCGGGCCTGATCGTCTCGTCACGCTCGAGGATCGCGATGCCGAGGTCGTCGTGCACCGGCACCACCGAGCGATCGAAGTGTCCAGCGCGCTGGGCGGCGGCGGCCTTGTGGTGCGAACGCACGCCGAACTCGTCGACCATCTCGCGCGTGAAGCCGTCGAGTGTGGCGATCAGGTCTGCGCCGATCCCCTGTGGAATGAAGCTGGTGGCGATGTTCGTCTCGGGATCGAGCGCCCAGGCCCCGCCGTCGGAGCCCATCGGCACGCGCGACATCGATTCGACGCCGCCTGCGACGACCAGGTCCTCCCACCCCGAACGCACCTTCTGGGCGGCCATGTTGACCGCCTCGAGCCCGGACGCGCAGAAACGGTTGACCTGGACTCCGGCCACCTTGATGTCCCAGCCCGCGGCGAGCGCGGCGGTCTTCGGGATGACTGCACCCTGGTCGCCGACCGGCGTCACGCACCCGACGACGACGTCCTCGACCTGCGAGGTGTCGAGATCGTGGCGGCGCTTCAGTTCGTGCATCAGCGTGGTGAGCAGCCGAACGGGCTTGACCTCGTGCAGCGATCCGGAGGACTTGCCGCGTCCGCGCGGCGTGCGGATGGCGTCGTAGACGAATGCTTCGGCCATGGTGGGGCTCCCGGGGAGATTCAGGGCAATTCTATTATGCTGCGCGAGACCGAGGCACATCCTGGAGCAGGACCATGATCGAGCGCACGCTGTTTTCCGAAGACCACCGCATGTTCCGCGACGCGGTCAGGCGCTTCATGGAGCAGGAGGTCGTCCCGCACCACGACCGCTGGGAGGAGCAAGGGTTCGTCGACCGCGATGTCTGGCAGAAGGCGGGCGCGAACGGCATGCTCTGCGCGACGATGCCGGAGGCCTATGGCGGGGCAGGGGCCGACAAGCTGTATTCGATCGTGGTGATGGAGGAGACGGCGCGGGTGAACGCGACCGGCCTGGGGTTCGGCCTGCACTCCGAGATCGTGGCCCCGTACATCCTTCACTACGGATCCGAGGAGCAGAAGCGGCGATTCCTGCCGAAGATGGCCAGCGGCGAGGCGATCGGAGCAATCGCGATGAGCGAACCTGCGGCCGGGTCCGACCTCCAGGGCGTGAAGACCACCGCCACCCGCAGCGGCGACGTCTACGTTCTCAACGGCTCGAAGACGTTCATCACCAACGGCTGGCACGCCGACGTGGTGATCGTGGTCGCCAAGACAAATCCGAAGGCGGGTGCGAAGGGCACGAGCCTGCTCCTGGTCGAGCGGGGCATGAAGGGGTTCGAGAAGGGCAAGCGCCTGAAGAAGGTGGGCATGAAGGCGCAGGACACCTCGGAACTGTTCTTCGACAACGTCGAGGTGCCGGCGACGAACCTGCTGGGCAACGAGAACGAAGGCTTCGCCTACCTGATGCAGGAGCTGCCCTGGGAGCGCCTGCAGATCGCGATCGGTGCCGTCGAGAACGCGCAGGCGGCGATCGACTGGACCAGTGACTACGTGAAGGAGCGCAAGGTGTTCGGGACGACCGTGTCGTCGTTCCAGAACACGCGCTTCAAGCTGGCCGAACTCCAGACCGAGGTGCAGATCGCGCGCGTGTTCGTCGACAAGTGCATCGAGCTGCTGATGGCCGGCCAGCTGGACACCGCCACGGCGTCGATGGCGAAGTACTGGTGCTCGGACCTGCAGTGCAAGGTCATCGACGAGTGCGTGCAACTGCACGGCGGCTACGGCTACATGTGGGAGTACCCGATCGCGCGCGCATTCGCCGACGCGCGGGTGCAGCGGATCTACGGCGGCACCAACGAGATCATGAAGGAAGTGATCACGCGCGCGATGGGTCTCGGCGCACGCTGAAGAACAAGAGGGCCGCCCGAAGGCGGCCCTCTGTTCGAACCGGGCCGCCCGAAGGCCGTCCGGTTCGACGGGGCTCCGCGCCCCGGGCGTTCAGTCGCCCTTGAAGTAGTCCGAGACGACCTTCCAGCGGCCGTCCTGGATCTGCGAGAGCCGCGACAGGTTGTTGCCCAGGCGCTTCTTCGGCCCGAAGGTCATCTCGGCGCTGCCGAAGATGTCGGTCGGGATGGTCATCGTGTCCATCGCCTTGATGAACGAATCCGTGGTCAGGTTCGGGCCGGCCTTGGTCGCGGCGCGAATGAACGCGTCCACCGCCAGGTAGCCGTAGACCGAGAACACGGTCGGATCCTCGTTGAACTTGGTCTTGTACTTGTTCGCCCAGAATCGGATCGGCTGCGAGCTCTCGTCGAGGTACGGTTGCTGCACCGTCATGGTCGCGTACAGGCCGTCCATGGCCTTGCCGCCGAGCTTGTGGATCAGGTCGGTGTACGACGCGCTCGAGCCGAGGAAGACCGGGTTGAAGCCGGTCTTGCGCGACTCGCCGATGACGCCGATCGTTTCGCGGATGATGGTGCCCAGCACTACCATGTCGCACCCGGCGGACTTCATGCGGGCGACCTGCGAGGAGAAGTCGGTCGCGCCGCGCTTGTACGAAGTCTTCTCGGCGAGCTGCATGCCGATCGTCTTCAGCCCGGCTTCGGCGCCGCGCAGCACCTCGAGCCCGAATTCGTCGTCCTGGTAGACCGAGCAGACCTTCTTCGCGCCCTTCTCCTTGGCCAGCTTCGGCGCCGCGTGGCGGATCTGGTCGTAGTAGGTGGCGGCGAACGAGTACTTCAGGCGGTGGAACGGCTCGTACATCTCGCGAGCGGCGGTGATCGGGAAGAAGTTGATGACGTTCTTCTCGAACTGGATCGGCATCGCTGCCATGTTCTGCGCGGTGCCGATGTGCGCCACCATCGCGAAGATCTTGTCCTGGTTGACCAGCTTCTGGGCCGCCAGCACGGCGCGGCGCGGGTCGTAACCGGAGTCCTCGACGATCAGGCGGAGCTTGCGGCCGTTGATGCCGCCCTGCTCGTTGACCTCGTCGACGCGCAGCATCATCCCGAGGCGATCCTGCTTGCCGAAGCCGGCGAGCGGGCCCGAAAGGTCCTGGATCGAGCCGATGACGATCTCGTCCTTCGTGACGCCCTGGCTCTGGGCGAGCGCCAACGGTGCGCTCAGGGCGAGCGCCAGTGCAACAGCGGTGCGTTTCATCATTTGCATCTCCTTTCCACCAGACACGGATTCGGGTCCTGCGACCGTCAGCCTCCCTTGTACATCGAATCGATGAGCTCGGCGTATTTCTTTTCGACGAACTTGCGCTTGAGCTTCATCGTCGGTGTCAACTCCTCGTCTTCGGCCCCGAGCTGCGTTTCGAGCAGCCGGAACGTCTTGACCTGCTCGACGCGGGCGAACTTGCGGTTCACGCGGTCGATCTCGCCCTGGATCAGCGCGAGGACTTCCTTCGCGCGGGTCAGGCTCGCGTAGTTCGAGAACGGCACGTCGTGGTCCTGCGCGTACTTCTCGACGTTCTCCTGGTCGATCATCACCAGCGCGGTGAGATAGGGACGCTTGTCGCCGATGATCACGGCGTCGGTGATGTACGGCGAGAACTTGAGCTCGTTCTCGATTTCGCTCGGCGTCACGTTCTTGCCGCCGGCCGTGATGATGATGTCCTTCATCCGGTCGGTGATGCGGAAGTAGCCGTCGCCGTCGACCGTACCGACGTCGCCGGTGTGAAGCCAGCCGTCGGCATCGATCGTCTCGGCGGTCTTCTCGGGCTGGTTCAGGTACCCCATGAAGACGTTCGGCCCCCGGATCAACAGCTCGCCGGTCGCCGGATCGACCTTGACCTCGTTGTAGGCCGTCGCGGGGCCGATCGAGCCCGGCTTGATGCGATCGGCAGGCATCCCGGTCGAGGCGCCGCACGACTCGGTCTGGCCCCAGACCTCGAGCATCGGCACGCCGAGCGCCAGATACCATCGAACGAGGTCCGGCGAGATCGGCGCGGCGCCCGTGACGAGGTAGCGCGACCGGTGGATGCCGATCATCTTGCGCACGTTGTCCAGCGCGAGCACGCGCGCGATGCGGAACGCCGCCTTCAGCGTCGCCGGGACGGGGCGCCCCTCGAGGACACGCTCGGCCACGCGTTGACCGACCCCGAGCGCCCAGCGGTACGCCAGTTGCTGCAGGCGCGAGGCTTCGGCAATCGCGATGGACACCGCCGAATAGAATTTCTCCCAGACCCGCGGCACGGCGACGAACACGGTCGGCGCGATCTCGCGCACGTTCTCCGGGACGGTGTCGGGGTTCTCGACGAAGTTCAGCTTGGCGCCTGCATACATGGCGAAGTACTCGCCGCCCAGGCGCTCCGCCACGTGGCACAGCGGCAGGAAGCACATCCGCTCGTCGTTCTCGGTCTGCGAGATGAGCAGGTTGAAGCCGCGGATCGTGTAGACGACGTTGTTGTGGCTGAGCATCGCGCCCTTCGGGCGGCCGGTGGTGCCGGACGTGTAGATGAGGATCGCGAGGTCCTCGGGCTGGGGCGCTGCGACGCGCGCGTCGAATTCGCCGGGGTTGGCAGCGTCGTGGCGGGCGCCGAGCTCGCGCAGCTCCTGCAAGCTCATGACCATCGGGTCGTGGAAGTGGTGCAGCCCGTCCATGTCGAAGACGACGATCTTGCGCAGCAACGGCAGCGCGTCTCGCACTTCGAGCACCTTGTCGAGCTGCTCGTCGTCTTCGACGAAGACGACGACGGTGCGCGAGTCTTCGCACAGGTACTGGACCTGGCCCGCAGAGTCGGTGGGATAGATGCCGTTCGAGACGCCGGCCGCGCACAGCACGCCGAGGTCGGCGATGACCCACTCGACGACGGTGTTCGACAGGATCGACGCGCGCTCGCCCGGCTCGAAGCCCAGCGCCGCGAGTCCCATCGCGACCTCCCGCACTGCGCGGCCGGTGTCGTTCCACGTCCAGCTGCGCCAGATGCCGAGGTCCTTCTCGCGCATGAACACCGCGTCACCGCGCTTCGCGACCGCGTTTCGGAACAGCACGGGCAGTGTCTCGCCCGGCACGACGATGGTCGGGTTCGGGCGAATGCTGCTCAGGTCCCAGAGTACGCTCATGCGCTCACCGCCAGGTCTTCCGCTTCTTCCAGCGCCGCTCGCCGCGCGCGCCGCTTTCCTTGATGCCGAGATAGAACTCGCGGATGTCTTCCTTCTCGCGCAGCGCCGCGCAACTGTCCTCCATGACGATGCGCCCGTTCTCGAGCACGTAGCCGTAGTCGGCGGCGTTGAGCGCCATGTTGGCGTTCTGCTCGACCAGCAGCATCGTCGTGCCGCGCTCGCGGTTGATGCGCACGACGATCTCGAAGATCTCCTTGGTGAGCTTGGGCGAGAGCCCGAGGCTGGGCTCGTCGAGCAGGATCAGCCGCGGCGCGGCCATGATCGCGCGCGAGATCGCCAGCATCTGCTGCTGGCCGCCCGAGAGCAGTCCTGCGTCCTGCAACGCGCGCTCGCGCAGGATCGGGAAGTAGCCGAACACGGCTTCCAGGTCGCGCTCGACGCCGTCGCGGTCCTTGCGAGTGTAGGCGCCCATCATCAGGTTGTCCCGCACCGACAGCAGCGGGAACACCTCGCGCCCTTCCGGGACGTGGCACAGCCCGCGCTGCACGATCAGCGCGGGATCGCGGGCGGTGATGTTCTCGCCGTGGAACTCGATCGAGCCCTTGCGGGGATCGATGATCCCGGAGATGGTCTTCAGGATGGTGGTCTTTCCTGCGCCGTTGGAGCCCAGCACGGTGGCGATCTCGCCTTCGCGCACCTGCAGGCTCACGCCGCGGATCGCCTTGATGGGGCCGTAGGCGCTCTCGACGTTGAGCAGCTTGAGGATGACCTCGCTCACGCCACGGGCCTCCGCAGCGAAGTCGCGTCGTCGGCGGTGCCGAGATACGCCTCGACGACGCCGGGGTGTCCCTGCACGTCGGCCGGCGTGCCCAGCGCGAGCACTTCGCCCTGGTTCATCGCCAGGACCCGGTCCGACACCTTCGACACGAGCGACATGTCGTGCTCGACCATCAGCACGGTGATTCCGAGGTCGTCGCGGATGTCCTGGATCCAGAACGCCATGTCCCCGGTCTCCTCGACGTTCAGGCCGGACGACGGCTCGTCGAGCAGCAACAGCTTCGGCTCGGTGGCCAGCGCGCGCGCAAGCTCGACGACCTTGCGCACGCCGTACGGCAGGCCGGCCACCATCGTGTCGCGGTAGTGCTGCAGGTCGAGGAAGTCGATCACCTCCTCGACCTTGCGCCGGGTCTCGCGCTCGGCGGCGCGCACCGACGGCGCGAAGACGATCTCGCTCCAGAAGCCGCTGCGGCGGTGGATGTGCCGCCCGATCAGCAGGTTCTGCAGCACGGTGGCGTGCTCGAACAGCTCGATATTCTGGAACGTGCGCGCAATGCCCAGGCCGGCGATGCGGTGCGGCGCCACCGCGCGCAGCGGCTGGCCGTCGAAGTCGATCGATCCGGATGTTGCGGCGTAGATGCGGCTGATCAGGTTGAAGACCGTGGTCTTGCCGGCGCCGTTCGGGCCGATCAGCGTGAACACCTCGCCGCGCCGCACGTCGAAGCTGACGTCGTTCACGGCCAGCACGCCGCCGAAGCGCACGGTCAGGTTGCGGGCACTGAGCAGCACGTCGCTCATCGGAGCCGATCCGACTTCTGGAAGGCCTTCTGCCGCTTGAAAAGGCCCCGGCGGTAGAAGGGGAACAGCTGGAACCAGGTGCGGATCTTCAGCCAGCGCCCGTACAGGCCGAGCGGCTCGAACAGCACGAACGCGATCAGGACGAGGCCGTAGACCACGCCCTGCAGGCCCACTGCCTGGCCGATCGACGGGGGCAGCAGGTCCTTGGCCAGCGAGATCACCTGCGGCATCGTGATGAGGAACGCGGCGCCGAGGAACGCCCCGTGGATCGAGCCCAGGCCCCCGATCACGACCATCAGCAGCAGGTCGATCGACTGGATGATCCCGAACTGGTCGGGCGACAGGAAGCGGATCTGGTGTGCGTAGAGCGCCCCACCCACGCCCGCGAGCGCAGCCGAGATCATGAACGACATCGTCTTGTAGCGCGCCAGGTGGATGCCCATGCTCTGGGCCGAGATCTCGGAATCGCGAATCGCGACGAACGCCCGGCCGGTCGGCGAGCGCAGCAGGTTGAGCACGGCCAGCGTGCAGACGATCGCGCACACCAGGCAGACGAAGTAGAACGACGCGGCGGTGTCGGCCTTCCATCCGAAGACGTCGATGCTCGGCACCGACTTGCCGGCGTTGCCGCCGGTCACGCTCTCCCAGCGCGCGAGCACCTCCTCGACGATGAAGCCAAAGGCGAGGGTGGCGATGCCGAGGTAGATGCCCTTCACGCGAAGCGCCGGCAGCCCGACGATCGCGCCCACCGCCGCGGACAATCCGGCCGCCGCGGCGATCGACAGCGGAAACGGCCAGCCCATCGAAGCGAGCACCGTTTGCGTGTAGGCGCCCACGCCGAGGAACGCCGCGTGGCCGATGGAGAACAGGCCGGTAAATCCGGCGAGCAGCATCAGCCCCAGCCCGACGATCCCGTAGATCAGGATGAACGTGACCTGCGCCAGCCAGTACTCGGGCAGGCCCCAGGGGGCGAGGAGCAGGGCGATCACGAGCGCCGAATACCAGAAGCGGTGCCCGCCGTGCCTGGCGAGGTCGATGTCCTGGTCGTAGCTGGTCTTGAAGATGAAGCGCACGGGGCTAGACCTTCTTGCGCAGGTTCTCGCCGAACAATCCGTTCGGCTTGAACATCAGCATGACCAGCACGACCACGTAGGCCGCGACGTCCTTGAAGCCCTCGGGCAGGAAGAAACCGGACATCGACTCGACCACGCCGATGATCAGTCCGCCCACGATCGCGCCGGGCAGGCTGCCGAAGCCGCCGACCACGGCCGCCGGGAATGCCTTAAGGCCGATGAATCCCATGTTGGCGTGGATGAAGGTGATCGGCGCCAGCAGCAGTCCCGCAGCCGCGGCGACCGCCGCCGCGAGCCCCCAGACCAGGCCGTTAAGGCGCTTGACGGGGATGCCCATGTAGTAGGCGGCGAGCTGGTTCTGCGACGAGGCCTGCATCGCGATGCCGACCTTGCTGTGCCTGAACATCAGGTAGAGCAGGGCGCACAGCACGGCGGTCGCCGCGATGACGACGAGCTGCTCGACGGCGAAGACGACGCCCGCGAATTCCAGCGTCTGGTTGCGGTACGGCACCAGCAGTCGGTGCGTGTCGGTGCCCACGTTGGGGATCATCGTGATCGCGCCGCGGGCCACGTAGCCGATGCCGATCGTGAGCATCACGATCGAGAACGCGGGCTGCCCGAGGATCGGGCGGATCACGATGCGCTCGAGGAGGATTCCGAAGGCGCCCATCGCGGCGATCGTGGCGATGACCACGAGCCAGAACGGCACCCCGGTGATCGACAGCAGCGCCAGGCCCAGGAACGCGCCGAGCATCATCAGTTCGCCCTGGGCAAAGCTGACTGTTTCGGTGGCCTTATAGATCAGGACGAAGCCGAGGGCTATCAGCCCGTAGATGCAGCCTTGCGCGATGCCGCT
>CALMSQ010000575.1:0-10522 GCA_937872345.1 uncultured Burkholderiales bacterium
AAGCTGTTCGAGAAGCAGTTCGCCGAGAGCAACAAGCAGCTCTACGCCGCGATCGACGCGATGGCGAAGAACGCGCCCGCCGGCACCGAAGGCGTCGTGACGCTGGTCAAGCAGGCCGTCTCGGCCGCCAACTCCGCGTTCGACCAGGTCAGCAAGGCGACCAAGCAGGCCGTCGAAGTGGCCGAGGCCAATATGGCCGCCGCCGCGAAGACGACCGTCGCCGGCCGCTCGCGCAAGGCTGCCTGAGCGCGCCAGTCCGCTCCCCCGGTTCCGCGGCGGTTTCCTCCTCCTCGCTGCCGCAGGACCCGAGCCCGGTCGAAAGACCGGGCTTTTTCTTTCCTGGGGGGGTGTTAATGCTCAGTTGACCCAAAAACGGCGGAAAGCCGCGCCCAGCTTGGCTCTCCGGGCAGGGGCCAGAATTTCTCTGCCTGCGAATTAGGCAAAATCCTCGAATCGCGACGCCCCTTGCGGTTGACACATAACTGTACGGACGTACAGTAGTGCCGAACACCCATTCGGCAAGACGAATCCATGCCCTCCACCGACGAGCAGCACCTGGCGGCGCTGCGCACCTACTGGAAGCGCCACCAGGCCTTCCCGCCATTCCTTGAACCCCTTGTCTGAGGTTAGGAAGGTCGAAGCGTGCTCGTAGCGCCGATTCTACGGGCGCATGGTGCAGTCCGAGCGAGAGCTTGCCGCGCAGATCGATGCGTTGATGGCGCGCGCCAAAGCGGCCGACGGGGTCGAGCGGGACAAGCCTCCAGCGGGTGAGCGCCGCAAACGACCGCCCATCAGAATCATCCGGGCGGCGCCCTGCTGCCCAGACTCCTAGGCGCCCCCGCCCTGCGCGTCCGCACGGAAGGTGAGCAATCGCAGCGCGTTGAGCACGACGACAATGGTCGAGCCCTCGTGGACGAGCACGGCCAAGCCGATGCCGGCCCAGCCGAACAGCGTTGCAGGGATCAGCATGGCCACCACGCCGAGGGCGACGATCAGGTTCTGGCGTATTGCCCGGCGCGCCGCACGGCTCAGCGCGACGGCGAAAGGCAGCTTGCCGAGATCGTCGCCCATCAGCGCGACGTCGGCCGTCTCCAGCGCGACGTCGGTGCCCGCGCCGCCCATCGCGATGCCGACCGTTGCGCGCGCGAGCGCAGGCGCGTCATTGACGCCGTCGCCCACCATCGCAACCGTGCCGTGCTCGCCGACGAGGCTCGCCATCGCGCTGACCTTTTCCTCGGGAAGCAGGCTGGCTCGCACCTCGTCCAGTCCCACTTCCTTGGCCACGGCCCGCGCGACGCGCTCGTTGTCCCCGGTCAACATCACGGTCCTGGCGATGCCCAACGAGCGCAGCGTCGCCAGCGCTCCGATCACGCCGGCACGCGGCGTATCCATGAGGCCGAGGACGCCGGCGAATCGGCCGTCGGCCCGTACCAGCATCGTCGTGCGACCGCCCGATTCCAGGCGCTCGACCTCGTCGGTCACCGCCTTGTTTACGGATTCGCCCGCGAACAGCTTGAGGTTGCCGATCTCGACGCGCCTGCCGTCGAGCGTCGCGCG
Source organism: uncultured Burkholderiales bacterium (assembly GCA_937872345.1). Taxonomy (GTDB): domain Bacteria; phylum Pseudomonadota; class Gammaproteobacteria; order Burkholderiales; family Burkholderiaceae_E; genus Zeimonas. Next base: position 1,558 of record CALMSQ010000575.1, read on the forward strand.
GATGCCCTTCCCGGTGACGGCTTCGGCGTCGGCGGGCTCGTTCCACCGCAGCCCGCGTTCCCGGGCAGCCGTGACGATCGCCTGGGCCAGCGGATGGCCGCTGCGGCTCTCCACCGCAGCTGCCAGCGAGACGAGATCATTCTCGGGCACGTCGAAGGCCACGACGTCGGTGAGGCGCGGTCGCCCTTCGGTGATCGTGCCCGTCTTGTCGAAGGCAATCGCGTTCAGCCGACCGAGGTTCTCCAGGTGCGAGCCGCCCTTGATGAGCACGCCTGCCTGCGCCGCGCGCGCCACTGCCGACAGGACCGCGGCAGGCGTGCCGATGGCGAGCGCGCACGGAGAGGCCGCCACCAGCACGGCCATCGCGCGGTAGAACGCATCGGCGAACGGATAGCCCAACAAGGGGGGCACCGCGATGAGGAGCGCGGCGCCGACCAGCACCGCCGGCACGAAGAAGCGCTCGAATCGGTCGGTGAACTGCTGCGTGGGCGACTTCTGCGTCTGCGCCTCGGAGACCAGCCGCACCATGCGCGCGAGCGTGCTCTCGGTCGCCAGCCTGGTCACGTCGACGAGCAGCACGCCCTCGCCGTTGACCGTTCCCGCGAAGACCGGATCGCCCGCGCTCTTGTCCACCGGCACGGATTCGCCGGTCACCGGCGACTGATCGACGGCCGAAGCCCCTTCCGCAACGTTGCCGTCGGCCGCGATGCGTTGTCCCGGCTTGACGATGATCCGGTCGCCGCGCAGCAAGTTCTCGACCTCGACCTCGATCTCCGCGCCGTCGCGTCGCACCAGGGCAGTCTTCGGCGCCAGTTCCGCAAGCGCCTCGATGGCCCGGCGCGCCCGGTCCATGGCCGTGTGCTCCAGCGCGTGCCCGAGGCTGAACAGGAAGAGCAGCAGCGCGCCCTCGGCCCATTGGCCCAGCGCAGCGGCACCGGCGGCCGCGACCAGCATCAGCGTGTCGATGTCGAAGCGCTTCGAGCGCAGGCTCTGCACCGCGTCGCGCAGCGTGAAGAAGCCACCGAACGCATATGCAGCCCAGTACGGCCACTGCGAGACGGCGTCCGGCCAGCCGGCGCGCGACGCGAGCCAGCCCGCGAGCAGCGATGCCCCCGCGGCAAGGCTGAACACGAGTTCCCGGTGCTCGACCCACCAACCGTGATCTTCTTCCGCGACGATTCGGTAGCCCAGCGCGCCGAGCCGGCGCTCCACGAGGCGGCGCGATGTCCTCTCATGGTCGTACTCGAGCCGCAGGCGCTCGGCGGCGTAGCTCACCTTCGCCTCCAGCACGCCGTCGAGGCGGACAAGCGCGTGCTCGATGACGTCGGCACAGGTCGGGCAATCCATGCCGTCGATGCGCAGGCTCTCGTGCGCATAGCGCTTGGCCAGCGACGCGCCGGCCGCGGTGGCCAGACGGCGAACCTCGGCCATGCCGACACGTGCAGGGTCGTAGTGCAGGCAGAGCCTCGCCTTGCCGTCCTCGCGAACGACGTGCGCCTGGTCGATTCCCTTGCCCCGCAGCAGCTCGGTCAGTCGCCCTACGCAGGCGTCACGCTCGTCCGGGATGTCGGGAAGCATCAGCGAGAGATCGAGCGAGAGTTTTTCGGTGCTCATGATGCGACAGGCAGGAGTTTGTTCGGCGCCCAGAGCGATTCGGGGCTCACGTCGGGAAATCGGAGCCGCGGCTTGCGCAGCACCCGATCACGGTTGCAGGGCCTTGCCACAACCCGGGCAGAACTTCGAGCCCGGAACCACGTCGGCATTGCAGGCAGGGCAAGTGGCCGGAACCAGCGAAGCTCCGCATTGCGTGCAGAAGCGGCTGCCGGAACCGGTCACGCTGCCGCACCGGGGGCAGGCGAGCGCGCCGGCAAGCGTCCCCCTGTACGGAGGCCGCTCGTCCTGCGGATGCCCCTTCCCTCCGCCGCGACCGCGGACATTCCCGCCGCCGTGATGGCCTGCGCCCAACCCTCGCAGCAGTCTTTCGATCAGGCCCAAGATGACATCCCTCCGACTCGATCAGGCGTGAGGCCGCGGCGCTATCGCGCAGTCGGCCACGCCCATAGAGGCTGCGTACCCACTCACTGGATCTCGATCGCCTGCTGCACGTCGCTGACGAAGATCCAGCCTGCGTCGGGCTGCCCGGTGTGCGCCGCCCTGGCGATCACGTCGACCAGCGTGCCGGACATGTCGTCAGGGCATACGATCTCCAGCTTGAATTCGGCCACCACGGGCTCGGCAAGATCCATCGAGTAGTGCTGCTGCGACGGGTCCGCTCCGGTGAGCGGCCGCTGCACCTCGACGACCGTGAGATTGTGGCAGCGGCCCGCGGCGCCCGGCTCGCACAGGCCCGAATCGCGCAGCGCCTCAAGAACGCCCGCGATCCGCGGGGCACGAACGTACGCCTTGATCTCCTTCATAGGCCTCCTCCTGCGGGTTGCGACGAACGACGCTTCGCCTCGCGCCGAGTCTCGGCCCATTCGTACATCAGCGGAAGCAGCAACAGGGTCAACACCGTCGACGTGATCAGCCCGCCCACCACCACCGTCGCCAGCGGGCGCTGCGTCTCGGCCCCGATCCCGTGCGACAGCAGCATCGGAACGAGGCCGAGTATCGCGACCGACGCGGTCATCAGCACGGGCCGCAGGCGCAGGCTCGCGCCCCGACGCACCGCGTCGCGAATCGAAAGGCCCTGCCGTCGCTGGTCGTTCAGGAACGAGACCAACACGATGCCGTTGAGCATCGCGACGCCGAACACCGCAATGAAGCCGATCGCGGACGGCACGGACACGTATTGGCCGGTGACGGCGAGCCCGAACACGCCGCCGATGACCGCGAACGGGACGTTGGCGATGATCAGCGTTGCGTAGGTCAGCGAGTTGAATGCGGTGTAGAGCAGGATGAAGATCAGGCCGATCGTGAGCGGGACGATCAACGCCAGTCGGGCCATGGCGCGCTGCTGGTTCTCGAAGGCACCGCCCCATTCGGTCCAGTAGCCTTCGGGAACCTTGACCTGGCTCTCGATGCGCTGCTCGGCCTCCTTGACGAACCCGTCGACGTCGCGGCCCTTCACGTCCATCTGGATCACGGCATAGCGCTGCAGCTGCTCGCGCCGCACGAACGAGTAGCCTTCGTCGGTCTGCACCGTCGCCACTCGCGACAGCGGCACCAGCGCCCCCGTCTGCGTGCGGATCGGAATTCCGGCGATCGATTCCGGGCTGTCGCGGAACGCCGGATCGAGGCGCACCTGGAGGTCAAAGCGCTTGACCCCCTCGATCACCGTGGAAACGGTCTTCCCGCCGATTCCGGCCTGCACGATGTCGAGGATCTCGTCGGCGTTGATGCCGTAGCGCGCCGCCGCGTCCCGGTCGACCTTGATGATCAGCTGCGGCTTGCCCTTGTTCGCCTCGAGCGACAGGTCGGCTGCGCCCGGCACCTTTTCGAGCACCGCCTTCGACTCGACGGCGAGGCGATCGAGGGTCGGAAGATCCTCGCCGTAGATCTTGAGCGCCAGCGTCGCGCGCACGCCCGAAATCAGTTCCTCGACACGCATCTGGATCGGCTGGGTGGCGCCGAAGACGACGGTTGGAATCGCCTTCTCGAGCGTGCGCTGCATTGCTGCAGCCAGTTCCGGCATGCCGACCGGCTTCGGCCATTCACTTTCCGGCTTCACGCTCACGAGAACTTCCATGTAGCTCACGTCTGCCGTCTCGCCCTTTTCGGCCCGGCCGATGGTCGCCAGCGTCGACGTCACCTGGGGGAAATCGCGCTTGAGCACCCCATCGAACTGCCTAGCCACCCCGATGCTCTCATTCAAGGACGTCGACGGAATGCCGGTCACCCGGAACATGATCGACCCTTCCTGAAGGTTCGGCATGAACTCCTTGCCGAGGAAAGGGAAGGTCGCGAGTGCTGCCAGCAGCAACGCGAGCGCGCCGCCGAAGACGACCCGCTTGTGATCGAGCGCACGATCGAGCAGCGGCAGGTAGAGTCGCTTGGCGTTGCGGACGATGAACGTGTCCTTTTCCTCCTTCGCGCGCAGGATCAGCGCGGACATCACCGGCACCAGGGTCAGCGTCAGGACGAGGGACCCCGCCATGGCGAAGGTGATGGTCAGCGCCATCGGCTTGAACAGTTTGCCCTCGAGCCCGGTGAGCGAGAACAGCGGCAGGAAGACGACGATGATGATCAGGATCGCGAAAGCGATCGGGTTCATCACCTCTCGCGCCGCCTCGAGGATCAGGTGCGTACGGTCGATCGCCCGGTCCTTCTGGTGGGCCAGCAGGCGAAACCCGTTCTCCACCATGACCACTGCGCCGTCGACCATCATGCCGATACCGATGGCGAGCCCCGCGAGCGACATCAGATTGGCCGACATGCCGAAATACTGCATCAGGATGAAGGCAATGAGCATCGCCAGCGGAAGCGTCACCACCACCACGATCGCCGAGCGGATCTCGCCGAGGAACAGGAACAGGATCACCGCCACCAGCACAGACCCCTCCAGCAGTGCGCTCTCGGCGGTCTTCAGCGCCTTGGCAACCAACTCGGTGCGGTCGTACACCGGCACGATCGCGACACCCTTGGGCAGCGCCTTCTTCGCCAGTTCCAGCTTCGCCTTCACGGAATCGACGACGTTCTTGGCGTTCTCGCCGATACGCGCGAGCGCCAGCCCCAGCGCTACCTCCTTTCCGTCCCTGGTCACCGCGCCGAACCGCAGGCTCGGTCCCTCCTTGACCTCGGCCACGTCGCGAACATAGATCGGCACGCCTTCGCGCTCGGCAATCACGACGCTGCCAATGTCGCGCGTGTCGCCGACCAGGCCCAAGCCGCGCACGAGGTACTGCTCCGAGCCGAGGTCGACGTACTGCCCGCCCACCTGTCGATTGTTGGCGGCCAGCGCCTCCATCACGGACTTGAACGTCAGCCCGTAGCTGATCAGCTTGCGCGGCTGGACGAGGACCTGGTACTGCTTCTCGTCGCCGCCCCAGGACGTCACGTCGTCGACTCCCGAGGCGGTGCGCAGCAGCAGGCGAATGCTCCAGTCCTGCAGCGTGCGCAAGTCCATCGACGTGAGCTTCCCGTCGATCGACTCGACCGTGTACCAGAACACCTGGCCGAGCCCCGAACTGTTCGGGCCCAGCGTCGGATCGCCGTAGCCTTCGGGAATCCGCGTCCTCGCCTCGAGCAGCTTCTCGCCGACGAGGCGCCTGGCGAAATAGATGTCCACGTCGTCTTCGAAATAGACGCTGACGTAGGAGAGCCCGAACAGCGAGACGGAACGCACCTCGCTCACCTTCGGCAGGCCGGCCATCACCGTCTCGACCGGGAAGGTAATCAGCTTCTCGATGTCCTCCGCAGCGAGCCCGGGAGACTCGGTGTAGACGTTGACCTGCACCGGCGTGACATCCGGGAAAGCGTCGACCGGAACGGCGCGGAAGGCGCGCACGCCGAATACGACGACGAGAAGGAATGCCACGACCACCAGAACCTTGTAGCGCAACGCGATGTCGACGATCGAATTCAGCATGGCCGTCCTCAGTGCGCGTCGCCGATCTGCGACTTCAGGAGCCGCGCCTTGATCGCGTAGGCGCCCGACACCACGACGGGCTCGCCTTCCCTGAGGCCGGACCTGACGACGACCCCGCCACCCACGCTACCGCCGAGTTCCACGGCACGTGCCTCGAACCCGTCGCCTTCCTCGACGAACACGGTCGGCTGACCGTTGACCAGCAGGACCGCTTCCCGCGGCAGGATCAGCGCCTGCGCCGATGCCGCCGTGTCGACGAAGGCCGTTGCGAACATCTCGGGCTTCAGGCGCCCGTCGGCGTTCGGGACCTCGACCCGCGCCGGAACCACGCGCGTCTCCCGGTCGACCGTGCTGCTGATGTAGGTCAGCTTCCCGGAGAACGTTTCGCCTGGATAGGCCGCGACCGTCACGACGGCCGGTGCGCCGATCCGGATCCGCGCCAGGTCCTTCTCGAACAGGTTGGCCTCGATCCACAGCGACGAGAGATCGGCCACGACGAAGATCGGCTTGTCGGGCTGCGCGAGTTCCCCGAGGATCGCATGCTTCTCGACCACGGTTCCGTCGAACGGCGCGCGCACCGCGAGGATCGACGGCGGATCGCGCTCCGTATCCCGATGCGTGGCGTCGAGCAGGCGCAGCCGATCGGTGCTCGCGCGAAGCGAGGCCCGCGCCTTCTCGTATTCGGCGCGCGCGCGCAGGTAGTCCTTCTCCGGGATGATCTGGTCGGCCTGGAGCTTCTGCGCGCGCTCCAGGTCGGCACTGGCCAGTGCGAACTGGCTCTGCGCCTGCCGATAGACAGCGTGCGCCTCGCCCAGTTCGATGCTGTCGAGCAGCGCGAGCGTCTGCCCGGCGCGAACGTGATCGCCGAGCTTGGCCTTCACGTTGACGACGCGCGCCGGGACCCGGGGCGCCACGTGAGCGATGCGGTCCTGGTTGGCCCGAATCGTGGCGGTCAGGACGACCTGGTCGACGACCGATCGAAGTTTCAGGGGCTCGACCTTGACCCCCGCGGTGCGCAGTTCCTCCGGCGACAGGCCGACGCGCCCGGCGGCGCCGTGCTCGTCGCCCTCCGGACTGCCGCCCGCCGGTTTGCTAGCGGTATCGGCAGCAGACTCCCGAGACGGCTCGGAGCGGGAACATCCTGCAGTCGCGGCAGCGAGCACGAGCGCGAGCGCGGGAATCAGGACGCGAGACAACGAAAGTGATGAGGTCATGGGTGCGAATCCGGATGGTGGGCCATGGTGGCTAGCGTGCGGGCGTTTCATCGACGGTCCATGACCTCGGGCCACCCCGCCGCGGCCTTCAGCGCGACGGTCGCGAGCCGTAGATCGGTGCGAGCATCCAGCAGGTCGCGTCGGCCATCGAGCACCTGGCGATTGACGAGAAGAACCTGCAGCAGCCCGATTTCTCCGGCATTGCGCGAAATCTCCGAAAGCCGCCGATTCTCGTCGAGGCGGGCCTGCATTGCCTGCTCGAGCCGCTCGACGCGAGCCATCAGGCTCTCCCGCTTCTGCCAGAGCGCGATTATCAGCGCCCTCGAATCACGGCTGACCGCAGTCGATTCAATCCGGGCCTGCGTGAGCTCGGTGACCGCCCTGCCGATCCCCGTGGCGTTGCGACGAAACAGCGGAAGCGGCAGCGAGATGCTCAGCTGCATGAACGATTCCGCGCCGTCGACGCCGCCCTGCCTGCCGCTGCTCAGCCCCACGGTCACGTCCGGATAGACCGAGGCGCGCTCGAGGTCGAGCCTGCTGCGAGCCGCCTTCTCGCGGCGCTCCATCGAGCGCAGCAGCGGGCGTTCGGCGACCCTGGCGAGCAGCCCTTCGAGCGAAAGGTCCGCTTCAAGCACGTCGAGATCGCCGACGGCCTGCGGCAGCACGTCGGGCGGCATCTGCAACGCCGCCGCCAGCTCGGCACGCGCGTCGGTGAGTTGCTCGTTCAAGGCGGCGCGTTGGTTGCGCGCGCGCTCCGCCTCGACCTGCGCGAAATTGCGGTCGAGCCGACTCGCCTCGCCCGCGTCGGCCTGCCTGCGAACGGCGGCCGCTGCGTCGTCGAAGAGCCTCAGCCCCTCGTCCTCGGCTGCGATCCGCAATTGCAGCGCGAGTACCCGGACGAAACGCTGCTCGACGGCACCGCGAAGCTGGCGCCGCGTCTCTTCGATGCCGAGCCGGACCGCCTCGAGATCCTGTCCTGCCGCCTCACGGCGAAACCCCTGCTGCCCGGCGGTCTCGAAGCTCTGCGCCAAGCCGACCTCGACATCGCGCGCGCCGAACGAGGACTGTCCGGGCCTCGGAAGCGAGCGCCGCGCTCCGCCCAACAGGAGCTGCGGGTTGTTCCAGAGCGCGCTGCGGCTATCCGTCACTTGCCCCTCGGCCGCGGCGAGATTCGCTCGCGCGGCTCCGAGGCCAGGGTTTGCCTGCTCGGCAAGTTGCCACGCACGCTCGAGCGTGAGCGCAGCCTCGGCGGCGCCGGCAGGCCGAACGCCAATGCCGAGAAAGAGCGCTACAACGAGCGCGATGACCAGATCGCCGGTCGAACTTCTGTGCCAATGCATGATTCGTCGAAATCTCCGTGAGATGAATCGGGGAGAATTCCGACGGAACGCGCGCGCGCTCGCCAGGCAGGCGATGCGCGGTTCGGATCAGGGAAAGCAGGCGCTCCGCCGGATCAGACGGCGAAGACCCATTTCGGGCGTTCGGGCCCTTCGACAAAGTGTGAGGAGGGTGGCGCCACGGACGGCGGAATCGCCGTCGCGCCCGCGGCGAGCCCGGGGCTGGACTCGACCGAGCGCGTGGCGCCGGGAAAACCGGCATGGCAATAGCTGCAATCGGCGTGGGAGCCCGACGTCGATCCGCCGTTGCGATCGTTCTTGTCGACAGACTTGTGCGCGTGCGCGTGGTGGCCGAAATGCTGGGCCGCGGCGCCACTCTCATGGCGACAATAGGCACCCGCCGCCGCCCAGGCGCTCTGGCCCGCGAGCAACGCGATCAGCAGGAACATGACTGCGCGCCGAATCATGGATGCCAGTCTAATCGGTGCAGCCGAACGAAGGCAAATCCGGCAGCCCGGCAGGGGCATCCGCGCCTCGGCGAAGAGTACGCAATGCTTCGTCGCGCGTGACCGCCGTCAACTGGCGAGGAGTGCCGGTTGCGTCGCGAAGTACTCGTCGAGCAGTTCCTGCCGGCGCGCCAGGGCCGCCTTCAGGTTGCGCTCCTTCACGTGCCCGAAGCCGCGAATCTCCTCCGGGATCGACGCGATCTGCGTGGCCAGCGGCAGCCGGCGCGCGTCGAGCGCGTCGAGCAGCCGCTCGACGTCGGCCTCGTAGTCGGCGATCAGCCGTCGCTCCATCCGGCGCTCGGCACTGCGGCCGAACGGGTCGAACGCGGTGCCGCGCAGGCGGCGCAGCCGCGCGAGCAGCGCGAACGCCTTGAACACCCA
>CALMSQ010000576.1:0-7440 GCA_937872345.1 uncultured Burkholderiales bacterium
GCGGTCGTACCGCCGGCGCTCAGGGCGCTCGAGGTCTACGACGACGCCGACGTGCAGGCGCGCTTCGTGCGCAACCGCGACGCCGACTGCGAAGCGACGCTGATGATCGACGGGCTGCGCTGCGGCGCCTGCGTCTGGCTGCTCGAGCAGGGGCTGCGCAGGCGGCCGGGCGTCGAGGCGGCGTCGGTGAACCTGGCCACCGGCCGCGCGACGGTGCGCTGGAACCCGTCGGCGACGCGGCTGTCCTCGCTGCTCGACGCCATCGGGCACCTCGGCTATCGCGCGCTGCCCTTCGATCCGCGCGAGCGCGAGGCGCAGATCCAGCGAACCAGCAAGGCGATGTTCCGGCGCCTGTTCATCGCCGGCCTCGGCATGATGCAGGTGATGATGTACGCGGTGCCGGTCTACGTCGCCGATCCCGGCGACATCGAATGGCAGCACGAGAGCCTGTTGCGCTGGGCGAGCCTGCTGCTCACGTTGCCGGTGATGCTCTATTCGGCGACCCCGTTCTTCGCCGGCGCCTGGCGCGACCTGCGCGCGCGCAGCGTCGGCATGGACGTGCCCGTCGTCATCGGCCTGCTCGCCGCGTTCGTCGCGAGCGTGCGCGCGACCGTCGTCGGCCACGGCGAGGTCTATTTCGACTCGGTGACGATGTTCGTCTTCCTGCTGCTGTCGGCGCGCTACGTCGAGTGGATCGCGCGCCGGCGCGCCGGACGGGCAATCGACGCAGTGGCCGCTGCGGTGCCCGACATGGTCGACCGGGTCGACCACGACACCGGCGCGATCGCGCGCGTGCCGGCGACGCGGCTCGCGCCGGGCGACCTGTTCCGGGTGCCGGTCGGCGAGCGAATCGCCGTGGACGCGGCGATCGTCGAGGGCCGCACGGCGATCGACCAGTCGCTGCTCACCGGCGAATCGCTGCCGGTCGCGCGTGGCGCCGGCGACGAGGTTCCCGGCGGCGCGATCAACGCCGGCAGTCCGGTGCTCATGCGGGTGCTGCGCACCAGCGCCGAGAGCGCGATCTCGACGATCGAGCGCCTGGTCGATCGCGCCGCCGCCGACAAGCCGCGGCTGGCTGGCCTCACCGAGCGGATCGCCCGCTGGTTCGTTGCGGCGCTGCTGCTGCTGGCGGCCTGCGTATGGCTCGCCTGGATGCAGATCGACCCGGCACGCGCGGCGCAGATCGCGATCGCGGTGCTCGTCGTCTCCTGTCCGTGCGCGCTGTCGATGGCCACTCCGGCCGCGCTGGCCGCCGCCACGGGCGCCGCGATGCGCCGCGGCATGCTGATCGCGCGCGGCGATGCGCTCGAGCAGGTCGCCGCGTGCACCGACGTCGTGTTCGACAAGACCGGCACGCTGACTCGCGGACGCCCGGAGCTGGTGCACGTCGCCCCGCTCGGCGAGGCGCCCGGCGTGACGAGCGCCGCGCAGGTGCTGTCGATCGCGGCGGCGCTCGAGTCGGGCCAGGCACATCCGCTGGCCGAGGCGATCCGGCGCGCCGGCGGTGACGCCGCGCAGCCGCGGCAAGCGCCGGGCGAGCGCGAGACCGTCCCGGGCATGGGCGTCGAGGGCGAGGTCGATGGTCGCCGCTACCGGCTGGGCTCGGCCGCCTTCGTCGCGAGCTGGCATCCGGCGCTCGCGCAGCGCGCCCAGCCACTCGGGCACGGCGACGGGCAGCCGCCGGGGGACACGCTGGTCTGGCTGGTCGACGCCGACGCGGCGATCGCGCGGCTGCACTTCCGCGACCGGCTGCGAGACGAAGCGCGCGAGGTCTGCGACACGCTCTCGGCAGCCGGCCTGCGGCTGCACCTGCTGTCGGGAGACCGCGCCGCAGCGGTTGCGCGCGTGTCCGAGGCGCTCCACATCGAAGCGGCCGTCGCCGACGCCAGCCCGCAACGCAAGCTCGAGTACGTCCGCTCGCTGCAAGGCGAGGGCTGTCGCGTGCTGATGGTCGGCGACGGCATCAACGACGCGCCGGTGCTCGCCGCCGCCGACGTCTCGGTGGCGGTCGGCCACGCCACGTCGCTGGCGCGCACCGCCGCCGCGGTGGTGCTGCTCGGCCAGTCGCTGAACGACCTGCCGGCGCTGCGCGCGCTGGCGCTGCGCACGCGCTCGATCGTTCGCGCCAACCTCGGCTGGGCGCTGGCCTACAACGTCGTCGCGATCCCCGCGGCCGCGCTCGGCTGGGTGCCGCCCTGGCTCGCAGCGATCGGCATGTCGACGAGCTCGCTGCTGGTCGTGGTGAACGCGCTGCGCCTGATTCCGGCCACCGCCAAGGGCGTCGCGAAGCCGCGTGCGGAGGCTGCCGCCCCGCAGCGCGACACCCGCGCCGGAACGACCGCGCACGGGAGCCCCTGATGGAGGCGCTCTACCTGCTCATTCCGCTCAGCCTGGCGATCGTCGTGCTCGCGGCGTGGATCTTCCTGCGCATGTCCGACAGCGGGCAGTTCGACGACATGGACGCACCCGCGCATAGCATCCTTCTCGACGACGATCGACCTCCCCCGTCGGATATCACCCGAAAGGGTGTGGCGCCCGCGCAGCAGGACCCGCCTTCGGAGTGAGGCGGCCTGCGTTACGCCTGCCGCCGGCCCCTGTAATTGATCCAGCGCAAGTGCTAACGTTGACACGCTCACGATAATTCGGGCGACGAATCAGGGGGATCGAATGACCTACAACTACAAGGTCGTGCGCCAGTTCGCGGTGATGACCGTGGTCTGGGGCCTGGTGGGAATGCTGGTCGGCGTCTGGATCGCGGCGCAGCTCGCCTGGCCGCAGCTGAACTTCGACATCCCGTGGCTCACCTACAGCCGACTGCGCCCGCTGCACACCAACGCGGTGATCTTCGCGTTCGGCGGTTCGGCGCTGTTCGCGACCTCGTATTTCGTCGTCCAGCGCACCTGCCAGGTGAGGCTGTTCGCGCCCGGGCTCGCGGCGTTCACGTTCTGGGGCTGGCAGCTCGTCATCGTCGCCGCCGCGGTGACGCTTCCGCTGGGCATCACGACCAGCAAGGAGTACGCCGAGCTCGAGTGGCCGATCGACCTGCTGATCACCGCGGTGTGGGTCGCCTACGCGATCGTGTTCTTCGGAACGATCGCCAAGCGCAAGACCCCGCACATCTACGTCGCGAACTGGTTCTTCGGCGCGTACATCATCACGATCGCGGTGCTGCACATCGTCAACAGCGCCGAGCTGCCGGTGACCCTGACGAAGTCGTACTCGGCCTACGCCGGCGTACAGGACGCGATGGTGCAGTGGTGGTACGGCCACAACGCGGTCGGATTCTTCCTGACCGCGGGCTTCCTGGGGATGATGTACTACTTCATCCCGAAGCAGGCCGAGCGCCCGGTGTATTCGTACCGGCTGTCGATCGTGCACTTCTGGGCGCTGATCTTCACGTACATGTGGGCCGGCCCGCACCACCTGCACTACACCGCGCTGCCCGACTGGGCGCAGAGCATCGGGATGATCTTCTCGCTGATCCTGCTCGCGCCTTCCTGGGGCGGCATGATCAACGGCATCATGACGCTGTCGGGAGCCTGGCACAAGCTGCGCGAGGACCCGATCCTGAAGTTCCTCGTCGTGTCGCTGTCGTTCTACGGCATGTCGACCTTCGAGGGGCCGATGATGTCGATCAAGACCGTCAACGCGCTGTCGCACTACACCGACTGGACCGTCGGCCACGTGCACTCCGGCGCGCTCGGCTGGGTCGGCTTCATCACGATGGGTTCGATCTACTACCTGATGCCCAGGCTGTTCGGTCGCACGCAGATGCACAGCGTGCGGCTGATCGAGGTGCACTTCTGGGTCGCGACGGTCGGCGTCGTGCTCTACATCGCCGCGATGTGGATCGCCGGCGTGACGCAGGGCCTGATGTGGCGCGCGACCAACCCCGACGGCACGCTCACCTACGCGTTCGTCGAGTCGCTCAAGGCCACGTACCCGTACTACTACATCCGCGTGCTCGGCGGACTGCTGTACCTGACGGGCATGGCGATCATGCTCTACAACTGCCTGATGACGATCCGGGGGGGCAAGGCGGTCGACGCCGAGATTCCGAAGGTCGCGGTCGCCCACGCCTGAGCCTCATCCGGAGACGACGATGAAATTCGCCCACTCGCTGATCGAGAAGAACCTGCCGCTGCTGATGGTGCTGATCGTCGTGGCGATCAGCTTCGGCGGCCTGGTCGAGATCGTGCCGCTGTACTTCCAGAAGTCGACCACCGAGCCGGTCGCCGGCTGGAAGCCCTACGGGGCGCTGGAGCTCACCGGGCGCGACGTCTACGTCCGCGAAGGCTGCTACAACTGCCACTCGCAGATGATCCGGCCGTTCCGCGCCGAGACCGAGCGCTACGGCCACTATTCGGTCGCCGGCGAGTTCGTCTACGACCGGCCGTTCCAGTGGGGCAGCAAGCGCACCGGCCCGGACCTGGCGCGCGTGGGCGGGCGCTACAGCGACGAGTGGCACCGCGTGCACCTCACCAACCCGCGCGACCTGGTGCCCGAGTCGAACATGCCCGGCTACCCGTGGCTGGCGCGCGCCAAGGCCGACGACGGCACGATCCAGCGCAAGATGGAAGTGCTGCGCAAGCTCGGTCACCCGTACAGCGACGCCGACATCGCCAATGCGCCGAAGGCACTCGAGGGCAAGACCGAGATGGACGCGCTGATCGCGTACCTGCAGGTCATGGGCACGGCGATCCGCAGCACCGCGCGCTGAGGCAACGGGCGCCGCAATGGACATCAACGTGCTGCGAGGGGTGATCGCGGTGGTGTGCCTGGTGCTGTTCCTGGGCATCGTCTGGTGGGCGTACAGCCGGCACCAGAAGGCGCGCTTCGAGGAAGCCGCGAACCTGCCCTTCGTCGAGAAAGACTAGAAACGGAGCAATCGGACATGGCCGACTTCACCAGTTCGGGCTGGAGCCTCTACATCTCGATCGTCACGCTGGTGTCGATTGCGTTCTGCATCTGGCTGGCGCTGGTGCTGGCCAAGGGCCGCACGCCGGGCTCGCAGGTCGACACCACGGGTCACAGCTGGGACGAGACGCTCCAGGAATACAACAACCCGCTGCCGCGCTGGTGGCTGTGGCTGTTCATGATCACCTGCGTGTTCGCGCTGGTGTATCTCGCGCTGTACCCGGGGCTCGGCACGTACCAGGGCATGCTCGGCTGGAGCCAGAAGGACCAGTACGATCGCGAAGTCGCGCGCGTCGACAAGGTCGTCGAGCCCCTGTTCGCCAAGTACCTCGCGCAGGACATCCCGACCGTGGCCGCCGACCCGCAGGCGCGCGAGATCGGCGAGCGCATGTACCTGACCTACTGCGTGCAGTGCCACGGCTCGAACGCGCGCGGCAGCCGCGGCTTCCCGAACCTGTCCGACCGCGACTGGCTCTGGGGCGGCGACCCCGAGACCATCGTCGCCACGATCACCGGCGGGCGCCAGGGCGTGATGCCGCCGATGGGCGCGGCGGTGGGCTCGGCCGACGACGTGCAGAACCTCGCGAACTACGTGCTCTCGCTGTCCGACAGCGGCCACGACGCGGCGCGCGCGGCGCTGGGCAAGCCGAAGTTCGCAGCGGCCGGCTGCACCGGTTGCCACGGCGCCGACGGCAAGGGCAATCCGGCGCTGGGCGCGCCCAACCTCACCGACAAGACCTGGCTGTACGGCGGTGGCATCGCGACGATCGCGGAGACGATCAACAAGGGCCGCTCGAACCAGATGCCAGCGTTCGGCGAGATGCTCGGCAAGGGCAAGGTGCACCTGCTGGCCGCGTACGTCTGGGGCCTGTCCAACCGGCCCGAGGGTCAGGGCGCACCCCGTTGAATTCTCCCGCGCCTTCCCCCCAGGGCGCCGGCTCCGAAGTCGAGGTCGCGCTCTACGAAGTCCGGCGCAAGATCTATCCGCGCGCGGTCACCGGCTTGTTCGCCGGCTGGCGGTGGGCGCTGGTCTGGTTCACGCAGCTGATCTTCTACGGGCTGCCCTGGCTCGAGTGGGGCAACCGGCCGGCGGTGCTGTTCGACCTCGACGCGCGCCGCTTCTACCTGTTCGGCGTCGTCCTCTATCCGCAGGACTTCATCTACCTGACCGGGCTGCTCGTGATCTCTGCGCTCGGCCTGTTCCTGTTCACGGCGGTGGCAGGCCGGCTGTGGTGCGGCTACGCGTGCCCGCAGACGGTCTACACCGAGATCTTCATGTGGATCGAGCGGCGCATCGAGGGCGACCGGGCGCAGCGCATGAAGCTCGACCGCTCGCCGATGAGCGCGTCGAAGTTCGCGCGCAAGGGCGCCAAGCACGCCCTGTGGATCGCGTTGGCGCTGTGGACCGGCATCACCTTCGTCGGCTACTTCACGCCGATCCGCGAGCTGCTGGGCGCGCTGCTCACGATGTCCACCGGCCCGTGGCAGACCTTCTGGGTGCTCTTCTATGGCTTCGCGACGTGGGGCAACGCGGGCTTCATGCGCGAGCAGGTCTGCAAGTACATGTGCCCCTACGCGCGCTTCCAGAGCGCGATGTTCGACAAGGACACGCTGATCATCACCTACGACCCCGAGCGCGGCGAGCCTCGCGGCTCGCGCTCGCGCAAGGCCGACCCGAAGGCGCTGGGCCTGGGCGACTGCGTCGATTGCGAGATCTGCGTGCACGTCTGCCCGACCGGCATCGACATCCGCAAGGGCCTGCAGTACGAATGCATCGGCTGCGCCGCGTGCATCGACGGCTGCAACCAGGTGATGGACCGGATGGGCTATCCGCGCGGCCTGATCCGCTACACGACGACGAACGCGCTCGCGCTCAAGCTCGACCGCGCGGCCATCGTGCGCCGCGTGCTGCGACCGCGGGTGCTGGTCTACTCGGCGATCCTGGTCGCGGTGACGCTGGCGATTTTCGGCCACCTGGCCTTGCGCGCGCCGATCAAGGCCGACGTGATCCGCGACAGCGCGCTCGGCCGCGAGGTCGAGGAGGGCATGATCGAGAACGGCTACCGGCTGCAGATCATCAACCCCACCGAGCATCCGCGCACCTTCCGGGTCACGGTCGGCGGCATCGACACGATCTTCATCGCGGGCGAGTCGCAGTTCGAGGTCGGGCCGGCCGGCGTGCGGATGGTGCCGATCGCGGTTCGCGTCAAGCCGGGCCACGGGGCCCCGGGCAGCAACAAGGTATCGTTCCACGTCGAGGCGGTCGACGACGCGGCGGTCGCCGTCGACGCCCGCTCCACCTTCTTCGTCCCGCGCTGACTGCCATGGGCACCACGACGATGAGCGCAACGACCCCCTGGTACCGGCATCGCTGGCCGTGGCTGCTGGCCATCGCGCCGACTGCTGCGCTGGTCGGCGGGATCTTCACCTTCTGGCTGGCCGCGCATACCGCCGATTCGATGGTCGTCGACGACTACTATCGCGAGGGGCGCGCGATCAACCAGCAACTGGCTCGCGACCAGC
>CALMSQ010000577.1:0-6377 GCA_937872345.1 uncultured Burkholderiales bacterium
CAGCCGGTGTCGCGCACCAGGTCGAGGATCGTGTGCAGCGCGATCGTCTCGGCGCACACCGGGATGCCGGCCAGCCCCATCCGCGCGGCCACCGGTCCGCTATGCGCGACGCCGCCGCGCGCGAGGTGCGGATCCTGCGGCCGCACCCAGACGGTGAAGCCGTAGGTGTTCGCGTAGAGCATCGCCCGCCGCAGCACCTGCGTGTCGACGATCGGCGCGGCGGCCTGCGAGAAGCCGATGCAGCCGGCCTCGGCGAGCTCGGCCATCTCGGTGAGCACCTCGCCCTTCAGGCCGACGGTGAGCGCGCCGAGCGGATACAGGCGCGCCTGGTCCAGGCCCCGCGCCCGGTACTTGAGCATCTCGACGAGGCCAGGCTCGTCGAGCGGCGGATCGGTGTCGGGCGGGCACGACAGCGAGGTGACGCCGCCGGCGAGCGCCGCGCGCATCTCGGATTCGAGCGTCGCCTTGTACTCGAAGCCGGGCTCGCGCAGCCGGGCGGCCAGGTCGACCAGCCCCGGCGCAACGACCAGTCCCGACGCATCGAGCGTGCGATCGGCGCGGAACCCCGGCGGCGCGGCGCCGATGGCGACGATGCGCCCGTCGGCGGCATGCAGGTCGGCGCTGCGCTCGGACGCCGAGGCCGGGTCGACGACGCGGCCCTCGAGGACGGACAGTCTCATGCTTTCACGATTGCGCGAGGATGCTCATCACGGCCATCCGCACCGCGATGCCGAAGGTGACCTGTTCGAGGATCACCGACTGCGGCCCGTCGGCCACCGCCGAATCGATCTCGACGCCGCGATTCATCGGGCCCGGATGCATCACGATGCAGTCCGGCGCGGCCAGCGCGAGCTTTTCCTGGGTCAGCCCGTACTGCTTGAAGTATTCCTGCGCCGACGGCAGCAGCGCGCCGCGCATGCGCTCGTTCTGCAGCCTGAGCATGATCACGACGTCGACGCCGCGCAGCCCCTCGCGCATGTCGGTGAACGTGCGCACGCCCATCTGCTCGAGCCCGCCCGGCAGCAGCGTGCGCGGGCCGATCACGCGAACCTCGGGCACGCCCAGCGTGGTGAGCGCGTGGATGTCGGAGCGCGCGACGCGCGAGTGCAGCACGTCGCCGACGATCGCGACCGTGAGCTTCGTGAAGTCGCCCTTGAAGTGGCGGATCGTGTAGACGTCGAGCAGGCCCTGCGTCGGATGGGCGTGGCGTCCGTCGCCGGCGTTGACCACGTGCACGTGCCCGCGGCCGCGCGTGCGGTCGATGTGCTGCGCGATCAGGAACGGCGCGCCGCTCTCGGCGTGGCGCACGACGAACATGTCGGCGTGCATCGCGACCAGGTTGTCGATCGTGTCGAGCAGCGATTCGCCCTTCGACGTGGACGACGTGCCGATGTTCAGGTTGATCACGTCGGCCGAGAGCCGCTTGGCGGCGATCTCGAAGGTGGTGCGCGTGCGCGTCGAGCTCTCGAAGAACAGGTTGAACACCGACTTGCCGCGCAGCAGCGGCACCTTCTTGATGTCGCGGTCGGACACGCCGACGAAGGTGGCGGCCGTGTCGAGGATGTGGTGGATCAGCTCGCGCGGCAGCCCCTCGATGGTGAGCAGGTGCCGCAGTTGCCCGTTCTCGTTCAGCTGGGGATGGCGCAGCGGCATGGCGTCATTCGATCCGGAGCGTGAAGCGGCCGTCTTCGGTGCGGGCCAGCGCGAAGTTTCGCGGCGCGGCGAGCGGGTGCGTCGCGCCGCAATACCGCGCCTCGATCGGCAACTCGCGCCCGCCACGGTCGAGCAGCACCGCCAGCTCGATGCGCGCCGGCCGGCCGTAGTCGAACAGTTCGTTCATCGCGGCGCGAACGGTGCGCCCGGTGAACAGGATGTCGTCGACCAGCACGATGTCGGCGCCGTTCACCTCGAACGGCAGCTCGGTCGCCTTCATCTCGACCGGCAGCCCGCGCCGGCCGTAGTCGTCACGGTGGAAGGCGCTGGACAGCGTGCCCAGCGGCCGCGCGAGCCGCAGGTCGCGGTGCAGGCGCTCGGCGATCCACGCCCCGCCGCTGTGGATTCCGATCAGCGACACGTCGCGCCCGGCGATGCCGTCGCGTACGGCCTGCAGCAGGCGCGCGTAGATCGCTTCGGCGTCGGGGTTGGCGCTCATCGCGGGGTTCGCAGGGATCGGATCATCGGCTGGACAGGTATTGTCGCAGGATTACGGCGGCCGCCTCCGCGTCGATCGGTTCGCCGGCGCTGACGCGGCGCGACGGCCCGGGCGCGCCCGCCCTCGCGCCCTCCCTGGCCCCGGCCCGTTCGGACCGGGCCTCGACGCTGGAGAAGTTCTCGTCGATCAGCTCGACCGGGAGCCCGAAGCGCCCCTCCAGCTGGCGGGCGAATCGCTCGCACTGCGGCGTGACCGGCAGCGGCGCTCCGTCGGGATGGCGGGGGCGCCCAACGACCAGCCTTTGCGGCTGCCATTCGGCGACCAGAGCCGCGATGGCCGCCCAGCGAGCGGCCAGCGGCTCGGAGGCGACGATGCACAACGGACGGGACGCGCCGGTCAGCGTGTTGCCGACCGCGATGCCGATGCGGCGGATGCCGAAGTCGAACCCCAGCAGCGTTTCCGCCACTCAGGCGTGCCCGGCCGACGTCGCCAGGAAGGCGGGGTCGATGCCGAGCAGCCGGAACGCCGCCTGGAAGCGCTGCTCGACCGGCGTGTCGAAGATCAGCTCGGCGCTGGCCGGGACCGTGAGCCAGGCATTGCGCGAGATTTCTTCCTCGAGTTGCCCCGGACCCCAGCCGGCGTAGCCGAGCGTGACCAGCATGCGCCGCGGGCCGCCGCCGGAAGCCACTGCCTCGAGCACGTCCTTGGACGAAGTCAGGCCCAACTCGCCGCCCACGGTGACGGTGGAGTTCCAGGCGCCGACCGGCTCGTGCAGCACGAAGCCGCGATCCATCTGCACCGGCCCGCCGTAGAACACCGGCGACGCCGCGAGCGGCGCGATTTCGAGCTTGAGGTCGATGCGCTCGAACAGCGTCGCCAGGTCGATCTCCATCGGCCGGTTGATGACCAGCCCCAGCGCGCCCTTCTCGCTGTGCTCGGCGACGAACACGACGGTACCGCCGAAGTTCGGATCGGCCATGTCGGGCATGGCGATCAGGAACTGGTTGGTCAGGTCGGTCACAAGCTGTTCGCCCATGAGTTCGATTGTAAGGGCGCCCCTGCGGCGGCACAATCCGCGATCCGACCTCCGGTCGAATCCCGCGCCCCATGTCTTCCGAACCCGAGTTCGATTCCGTGATGGTGTGGTTCAGGCGCGACCTGCGCGCCGACGACCACGCCGCCCTGATGCAGGCCACGCGACGTGCCAGGCGCGTGCACTGCGCGTTCGTCTTCGACCGCGAGATCCTCGACGCGCTGCCGGATCGCCGCGACCGCCGGGTCGAGTTCATCCACGCCTCGGTGCTCGAGCTCGACGCGCTGCTTCGCCGCGCCGGCGGCGCGCTGCACGTCCGGCACGCGCACGCGCGCGAGGCGATTCCGGCGCTGGCGGAAGAGCTCGGGGTGCAGGCCGTCTTCGCGAACCACGACTACGAGCCGGCGGCGCGCGAACGCGACGCCGCCGTCGGCCTCGCGCTCGCGTCCGCGCAGCGCCGCCTGCTCACCTTCAAGGACCAGGCGATCTTCGAGCGCGACGAGGTGCTCACCGGGCAGGGGCTTGCCTTTTCCGTGTTCACGCCCTATCGCAACGCCTGGATGAGGCGGCTGGTGCCCGCCGACCTCGCCGCGCACCCGGTGCGGCTGGAAGACAGGCTCGCCGTCGGCGACCGCGTGCCGGCCCCGCCCACGCTGGCCGAACTGGGCTTCGAGCCGACCGGCCTGCGCGAACTCGGCGTCGCGCCCGGCGTCAGCGGCGCGCGCGCGGCTTTCGACGATTTCGCGAAGCGGATCGGCCGCTACCGCGACGCGCGCGACTACCCCGCGATCCGCGGCCCCTCGTACCTGTCGGTGCACCTGCGCTTCGGCACGATCTCGATCCGTGAGCTCGCGCGGTTCGCCTGGCAGACACAGCAGGCCGACCCCGGCAGCGCCGCAGGCGCCGCCACCTGGCTGTCCGAGCTCGTCTGGCGCGACTTCTACTTCCAGGTCCTGCATCACCACCCTCGCGTCGTCGACGAGTCGTTCCGGCCCGAGTACGACCGCATCCGATGGGTCGACGACGACTCGGCCTTCCGCGCCTGGTGCGAAGGGCGCACCGGCTTCCCGCTGGTGGACGCTGCGATGCTTCAACTCGAGCACAGCGGCTACATGCACAACCGGCTGCGCATGGTGAGCGCCTCGTTCCTGGTCAAGGACCTGGGCGTCGATTGGCGGCGCGGCGAGCGCCATTTCGCGCGCAAGCTGATCGACTACGACCTCGCGGCCAACAACGGCGGCTGGCAATGGGCGGCCTCCAGCGGCTGCGACGCCCAGCCGTGGTTCCGCATCTTCAACCCGGTGACGCAGTCGCAGAAGTTCGATCCGCAGGGCCGGTTCATCCGGCGCTACCTGCCGGCGCTGGCCGCGCTGCCCGACCGCGCGATCCACGCTCCGTGGACCGTGCCGGCCGACGAGCTGTCGGCGGCGGGCGTGACGCTCGGCGTGCACTACCCGCTGCCCGTCGTCGACCACGACGCGGCGCGCAAGGCGACGCTCGCGCGCTACTCGGTCGTCAGGCGCCCGCGCGGCGACGCCGCGACGACGTGAACATCGCGACCTGGCCGAGCAGTTCGTCGTCGCGATACGGTTTGCCCAGGTAGGCGTTGACGCCGAGCGACATCGCGTAGTTGCGGTGCTTGTCCGCGGTGCGCGAGGTGATCATCACGATCGGCAGCTCGCGGAAGCGCTCGTCGCCGCGCACGTGGCGCGTGAGGTCGAATCCGTCCATCCGCGGCATCTCGATGTCGACCAGCATCACGTCGGGCTGGCGGTCCTGCAGTTGCCGAAGCGCGTCGACGCCGTCCTTCGCGAGCATGACGTCGTAGCCTTCGCGCGCCAGCAGGCGCTGCGTCGCCTTGCGCACCGTCAGCGAGTCGTCGACCACCATCACCGCGGGCGGCACCTCGGCCAGCGGCGCGCTGCGGGTTCCCGGCGCGGGGCGTTCGAGCCACAGGTCGCCGAGCACCGCCTGCGCCAGGCGCGCCGGATTCAGGATCAGCACGATCTCGCCGTTGCCGAGCACGGTCGCGCCGCTCACGCCGGGCACCCTCGCCACCTGCGCGCCGACGTTCTTGACCACCACCTCCTGGTTGCGGCTGACCGCGTCGACGTGGATGGCCAGCCGCAGGTTCGCGGAACGGACGATCACGACCGGCGACAGGTGCTGCGCGATCGGACGCGCGTCGCCGACGCCGACCAGCGCGCCGAGGTAGTGCATCGGCACGCGCGCGCCCTGCCAGTCGATCGAGCCGTCGCCGTAGGCCGCCGCCAGCGCCTGCGGCTTGAGCTGCAGCACCTGCTCGACACTCGACGAAGGAATCGCGTACTGCGACGCGCCCACGCTCACCAGCACGACCTGTGCGATCGCCAGCGTGAGCGGAAGGTGCACGGTGAAGCGCGTGGCGGCGCCGCGCGTGGAATCGACGTCGATGCGCCCGCCCAGCGAGAGCACTTCGGCGCGCACGACGTCGGTGCCGACGCCGCGCCCGGCAAGCTCGGTGACCTCGGTCGCGGTCGAGAAACCCGGCGTGAAGATCAGGTCGGCGAGTTCGCGCTCGCCCGGCTGCGCGCCCTCGGCGACCAGTCCGAGGCGGCGAGCCCGCGCGAGGATCTTCGCGTGGTCGAGTCCGGCGCCGTCGTCAGAGACCGCGAGAACGACCTCGTTGCCCTCCTGGCGAACCTCGACGCGGATTTCGCCGGTCTCCGGCTTGCCGGCCGCCTCGCGCTGCGCCGGCGGCTCGATACCGTGCGCCACCGCGTTGCGCAGCAGGTGCTCGACCGGATTGGCCATCCGTTCGAGCACGCCGCGGTCGACCTCGACCGACGCGCCGCGGATGTCCAGCGCAACGCGCTTGCCGAGTTCCTTGGCCGCCTGCCGGACGACGCGGTACAGGCGATCGCTGATCGAGCCGAACTGCACCATGCGCATGCGCATCAGGTTCTGCTGCAGCTCACGCAACACCTGCGACTGTCGCACCATGTCCTGCGAGGCCTCGTCGAGGCTGCGCATCGCGTTCTGCTGCACGGTCGCCACGTCGTTGACCGACTCGGCCAGCATCCGCGTGAGTTCCTGGAACCGCGTATAGCGGTCGAACTCCAGCGGGTCGAAGTCCGCGCTCGTCTCGCGCTGCAGCGCGATGCGCGCCTGGATCTGCGACTCGGCCTGGATCTCGATCTCGCGCAGCTGCGA
>CALMSQ010000578.1:0-5856 GCA_937872345.1 uncultured Burkholderiales bacterium
CCGGCGATGGGGGCGATGATCCTGAACCTGTCGGCCAACGCGCTGGGGCTGGGCAACGCGGCGACGCCGTTCGGCATCCGCGCGATGCAGGAACTCGACCGGCTCAATCCGCGGCCGGGCACCGCGACGAACTCGATGGCGCTGTTCCTCGCGATCAACACGTCGAGCGTCACGCTGCTGCCGACCGGCGTGATCGCGCTGCGCGCCGCGGCGGGGTCGGCCGATCCGGCGGGCATCCTGCCGACGACGCTGTTCGCGTCGATCTGCGGGACGATCGCCGCGGTCGCCGCCGCGCTGTGGCTCGCGCGCTTCTTTCCCGCCGGCGCGCCCGGTGCCGCTGCGACCGGTGCCGCCGCCGACGACGCAGCCGGCCCGGTCACCGACCGGCCGTGGGTGCGCGACGACGTGCAACGCGAGCCGCTGCCGGCGGACCCGGGCGGCTATCCGCTGTGGGCCTCGGTGCTGGCGCTCGGCGGCCTCGTCGCGCTGATCCCGGCCACGATCGCGTGGGGAAAGGCGATCTCGCCGTGGATCGTGCCGGGCCTGATGACCGGCTTCCTGCTGTTCGGCGCGCTGCGCGGCGTGCGCATCTACGAAGTGTTCGTCGAGGGCGCGAAGGAGGGCTTCCAGGTCGCCGTGCGGATCATTCCGTACCTGGTGGCGATCCTGGTCGCGGTCGGGATGTTCCGCGCGAGCGGCGCGCTCGACGCGATGGTGTCGACCCTCGGCGCGTTCACCTCGAAGGTCGGGCTGCCGCCCGAGGCGCTGCCGATGGCGATCCTGCGTTCGCTGTCGGGCTCGGGCGCCTACGGCGTGATGGCGTCGATCATCAACGACCCGGCGATCGGCCCCGACAGCTACACCGGCTACCTGGTCAGCACGCTGCAGGGCTCGAGCGAGACCACGTTCTACGTGCTCGCGGTGTACTTCGGCGCGGTGCAGGTGCGCCGCGTGCGGCACACGCTGGTGGCGGCGCTGGTCGCGGACCTGGTCGCGGTGGTCGCGGCGGTGGCGATCTGCCGGTACCTGTTTGCCTAGGCCGGAGGTTTACTTTTCCGGAATCTCATGTTGAGATACCGTCCGGCGGTGAAGATCATCAGCAACCGCGCGCTACGCACCTTCGCTGCGTCCCACCCGGACGCCGAGGTGCCGCTGCGAGGCTGGCGCCGGGTGATCGAGGCGAATCGCTTCGCCAGCTGGGCTGCGCTGAAGTCCGTGTTCGGGAGCGTCGACAGGGTCGGAGAACTGGCGGTTTTCGACATCGGCGGGAACATGTACCGGCTTGTTGCCTACGTGCGATTCGAGAAACAGATCGTCTACGTCAAGGCGATCCTCACCCACCGGCAATACGACCAGGGGACCTGGAAGAAATGAATGCGCGTGTCGACGTGGCGAAACTGCTTCCCGCCTGGGAGGCCTTCCGCCGCGAGACCGACATCGGTCCGATCCGGAACGACCGGCATTACCGGAGGATGGTCGGCGTGCTCGAAGCGCTTCTCGACCAGGCGCGCGGCGCCGAACACCATCCGGCGATGGAACTGGTCGACGTGGTGAGCGACCTGATCGAGGACTATGAGGCCCGCCGCCCGCCCCTGGCGGCGGCAAGCGGCGTGGACGCGCTGAGGTTCCTGATGCAGCAACACGGCCTCAGGCAGGGCGACCTGCCCGAGATCGGAAGCCAGGGCGTGGTCTCCGAGATTCTGTCTGGCCGGCGAGAACTCAACATCCGGCAGATCCGCGCGCTTGCCAGGCGGTTCGGCGTGTCGCCGGCCACCTTCGTCTGAAGCCTTCCGACCGGTAGCGGGACGATATCGGCGCCGGCCGCCGCCGTGGGTCGTCGCTCAGGTCGCCGCTCAGGTCGCCGCGCGGGCGCGCTGGCCGAAGCGGTACGACTCCATCGACAGCACGCCGTAGCGGATGCCGCCGGGCAGCACCTCGACCAGCCCGGCCGGCGCCGCAGCGCCGGCGGCGAACGGCAGCGGCAGGTAGTGATCGGGCGCCGGGTGTGCGCGCCGTCCGTGCGGCGCGCGCTCGATGGCGTGGACCAGACGCTCGCGGTCGAGCGAGACCGCGGCCGCGCGCATCCATTCGACGAACTCGACCGCGTAGGGCTCGACCGCATCGTCGCCGTCGCGGAGCTCGTACAGGTTGTGCGTGAGGCTGCCCGAGCCGACGATCAGGACGCCGTCGGCGGCCAGCGGCGCGAGCGTCTCGCCGAGCCGCCAGGCCGACGGCCCGTCGAGGTCGGCCGGCATCGACAGCTGGACCACCGGCACGTCGGCGTGCGGGAACAGGTGCATCAGCGGCACCCAGGCGCCGTGGTCGAGGCCGCGCGCGGCGTCGAGCGTGACGCGGTGGCCGGCGGCTTCGAGCCGGTCGGCTGCTTCCCGCGCCAGGGCCGGATGCCCGGATGCCGCGTATCGCAGCCGGTACAGCTCGCGCGGGAAGCCGCCGAAGTCGTGGATCGTCGGCGGGGCCGCGGCAGCCGTGATTGCGAGGCCGCGCGTGACCCAGTGCGGCGACATCACGAGGACCGCGCGCGGGCGCTCGATCGACTGGCCGAGCCGCGCCAGCTGGCGGCCGGCCTCGCCCGGCTCGATCGCGTAGGTCGGCGCGCCGTGCGAGACGAACAGGCTGGGCAGGCGCTTCATGGTGCGACT
This sequence comes from uncultured Burkholderiales bacterium, assembly GCA_937872345.1. Classification (GTDB taxonomy): domain Bacteria; phylum Pseudomonadota; class Gammaproteobacteria; order Burkholderiales; family Burkholderiaceae_E; genus Zeimonas. The sequence continues at coordinate 2,661 of CALMSQ010000578.1, forward strand.
CCGGTCAATGGCGTCGGCGCCTTCAGGCGCGCGCCAGTTGCGGCTGGCCTTCGACGCGGGTGCGCCGCACGCTGTACGCGCCGTCGCCGAGCAGCCAGACCGCGACGCTGAGCAGCACCAGCACCGCGGAGAACTCCCAGCCGCCGTTGGCGTTGCTGAACAGCCAGCCGTTGGGCAGGTGCACCAGGCCGGCGCCGATCTGCACCGGCAACGTCGCCAGCGCGAACAGCGCCGAGCGGTAGCCGACCAGCATCGCCGCGCCGGCGATCGCTTCGAGCGGCGCGACGACGTACGCGGTCCAGCCGGGGAAGCCGACCGACTCGAAGAAGCCGGCAGCGCCGGGGAGCGTGAACACGAAGATCTTCAGCAGGCCGTGCGCGAGCAGCACGCCGCCGAGGGCCAGGCGCAGCACGAGGGCGGCGCTGTCGGTGCGTTGGGCGTTGGTCATGGTGGACTCCTTCGGAATGGTCGGATGGATCGGGAGGGCCCGTCGAACTGCGATCGCCGGGCATGGGTTGGACTGTAAAGGGTTAGAAATCGGCAATAAATGGCCTATCATCTGACTCACTGTTCCGTAAATCGAGACAATGGACAAGCTCCAGCAGATGCAGGCCTTCGTCGCGGTCGTCGATGCCGGCAGCTTCGTCAAGGCCGCCGACGCGCTCGGTTCGTCGAAGGCGGCGGTGTCGCGCCACGTCGGCGAGCTCGAGTCGCGGTTGGGCGTTCGCCTCATGAACCGCACCACGCGACGACTGTCGCTGACCGAGGAAGGGCGGGTGTTCCTCGACCGGTGTCGCGAGCTGCTCGCCGACGTGGACGACGCCGAGGCGGAACTGAGCTCGCGCAGCGGCGCGGCCACCGGCCTGTTGCGCGTCAACGCGCCGGTGACCTTCGGCGTGCGGCACCTGGCGCCGCTGTGGGGCGGGTTCATGGCCGCCCATCCCGGGGTCACGCTCGAAGTGACGCTCGCCGATCGCATCGTCGACCTGGTCGACGAGGGCTACGACCTCGCGATCCGCATCGCGACGCTGCCGAGCTCGACGCTGGTCAGCAGGCGGCTGTCGACGACCCGGATGGCGCTGTGCGCGTCACCGCGCTACCTCGAGCTGCACGGCACGCCGCGACATCCGCGGGAACTGGCCGAGCACTCGGTCATCTCGTACACCTACTGGTCGACCCGCGACGAGTGGCACTTCGACGGACCGGAAGGCCGGGTCGGCGTGCGCACGCGTCCGCGGCTGCACACCAACAGCGGCGACACCTGCCGCGCCGCCGCGCTGGCGCACCAGGGCGTGATCCTGCAGCCGACCTTCCTGGTCGGCGAGGACCTCGCGGCCGGCACGCTGCTCGAACTGATGCCGCAGTACCGCTCGATCGAGCTCGGCGTCTACGCGGTGTATCCGACGCGCAAGCACCTGTCGCCGAAGGTGCGCGCGCTGATCGAGTTCCTCACGCAGCGGCTCGGCGAAGACCGCGCCGTCCGGTGAGTCGGCCTTGACAGGCGCGATGGCGGGGCAGAGCATCGATCGCTTCCGCCTCGCTTGCGGCATCCCACTCGGGTGGAACATGGACCAGCCCATTCACGGTGTCGGTGCGGCGCCGGTCCGGATCGGCGCCCTGCGATCCCTCGACCAGGTCGACGGTCCGCGCGGCGTCCCTCTGTTGGGCAATGCGCTGCAGTTCGCGCCGACCCGAATGCACAGCGCGTTCGAGGGCTGGCAGAGGCAGTACGGCGACCTGTACCGTCTGCGGCTGGGGCCGCAGACGGCGCTCGTGCTGTCCGACGCGGCGGCGATCGCCTCGATCCTGCGCGACCGGCCGGAGACCTGGCGCCGCTGGCACGTCATCGAATCGATCACCAGCGAAAGCGGGATCGACGGCGTGTTCTCGGTCGAGGGCGATGCCTGGCGGCGCCAGCGTCGGCTGGTCATGCAGGCATTCGACCCTGCGCACCTGAAGCGCTTCTTTCCGTCCCTGGTGCGCGTGACCGAGCGGTTGCTGGCCCGTTGGCAGCGCGCCGCACGGTCCGATGTGGCGATCGACCTGCAGGCCGACCTGATGCGGTACACCGTCGACGTGACCGCCGGGCTCGCCTTCGGCAGCGACGTCAATACGCTGGAGTTGCAGCGCGACGTGATCCAGGATCACCTGGACAAGGTCTTTCCGATGGTCCAGCGGCGCATGAACGCGCCGTTCCCGTGGTGGCGCTACATGCGCCTTCCGTCCGATCGCGCCTACGACCGGCATCTGCGCAAGATTCACGACGCGATTCGCGGCTTCATCGCGGACGCGCGTCGTCGCATCGAGCACGAGCCGTCGCTGCGAACGACGCCGTCCAACCTGCTCGAGGCGATGATCGTTGCGCACGACGCGGACAGCGGCGCGCTGAGCGACCGGGAACTGGCAGGCAACGTCTTCACGATCCTGCTCGCGGGCGAGGACACCACCGCCAACACGCTCGCCTGGGCGATGTACCTGCTGTTCGAGAATCCCGGCGCGTGGCGACGGGTCGTCGCCGAGGCCGACGCGGCGCTCGGGGCGCACCGCGTGCCGAACCGCTTCGAGGATCTCGGCGGATTCGAGTTCACCCAGGCGTGTCTCGACGAAGCGATGCGGCTGCGGCCCGTCGCACCGGTCCTGGGCCTGGAGCCCAATCGGGACGTCGACCTGCTCGACGTGCGCGTGCCCGCGCGCACGCCGGTCTTCTGCCTGATGCGGCCGGCCGCGGTCGACGCGCGCAGCTTCGAGGCGCCGCTGGACTTCCAGCCGCAACGATGGCTCGGCGCGGTCGACGCGGGTGCCGGGGCCAAGTCGGCCAGGCGCGCAGCGATGCCGTTCGGCGCAGGGCCGCGGCTGTGCCCTGGGCGCTACCTGGCGCTGTGCGAGATGAAGATGGTCCTCGCGATGGTTGCCCGGAACTTCACGCTCTCGAGCGTCGGCACCGGCGACGGCCGCGAGCCGCCGGAGCGGATGACGTTCACGATGGCGCCGGTGGGCTTGCGAATGCGGCTCGGCGCGCGCCAAGCCGAAGCCTGAGCGGCACCCGCTCGGGGATCCGCTACACTGGTCGCCGCGCGCAGGCCGTGAGGCCTCGCGCGCATCTGCTGGGGGTGCCGCGTCGCAGATCCGTCTGCGGCGCAGCTGAGACCACACCCTTCGAACCTGATCGGGGTAATGCCCGCGCAGGGAAGCCGCC
>CALMSQ010000579.1:0-2992 GCA_937872345.1 uncultured Burkholderiales bacterium
CTGGGTCCGATCTGGGCCTGGCTGGGCGCCGGCGAGGCGATGCCCGCGGCGACGATCCAGGGCGGCCTCGTCGTGCTGGCCGCGCTGGTCGGCGATACGCTGTTCGCGCGCCGAACCCGGCCGCTCGCCGCCCCCGCCACCGGTCCCGCCGGGCTACACTGAGCTCCACCCGCTGCAGCGCCCGACATGACGACGCCCGAAACCTTCACCCTCGCGCGGCCCGACGGCGTCGCACTGCACGGCCTGTGCTGGCGCCCGCCGGTGGCCGGGATTGCGGCGTCGCGCACGGTCGTGATCGCGCATGGCCTGGGCGAGCACGTCGGGCGCTACGCGGCGCTGGGCGACTGGCTCGCCGCGCGCGGATGGACGCTGCGCGGCCACGACCACCGCGGCCACGGCCGCTCGCAGGGCGCGCGCGGCAAGCTGTCTTCGTCGCACGACCTGGTCGACGACCTGGCCGCGGCGATCGACGCGCTGGCGGCCCCTGCATCCGCGCCGCCGGTGCTGATGGGCCACAGCATGGGCGGACTGGTGGCGCTCACCTATGCGCTGCGGCATCCCGAGCGCATCGGCGGCCTGGTGCTGTCGTCGCCCGCACTCGCGCTGGGGCTGGGCCTGTTCCAGAAGGCGCTGCTGGCGGTGATGTCGCGGGTCGCGCCCGACGTCGCCGTGAACAACGGCCTCGATCCGTCCAGGCTGTCGCACGACGCGGCCGTCGTGCGCGCCTACGTCGACGACCCGCTGGTGCACGACCGGATCTCGGCGCGGCTCGCGCGCTTCCTGGTCGACGGCGGGCGCGACGCGCTCGAGCGCGCGTCGGCGCTGTCGGTGCCGACGCTGCTGATCTACGCCGGCGACGACCGCCTGGTCGACCCCGAGGGCAGTCGCGAGTTCGCACGGCGCGCACCGCGATCGCTGCTGGTCGCGCGCGAATACCCGGCGCTGTGGCACGAGATCCTGAACGAGGCGCCGGACGGACGCAGCGCCGTGCTCGCCGATCTCGAGCGGTGGCTGGCGCAGCGCAAGGCCCCAAACACGGCCGACGCGAGCACGGCCGGGTGAGCCGACGCGAGCCCTACGTGGGCCGCTTCGCCCCGTCGCCCACCGGCCCGCTGCACGCGGGCTCGCTGGTCGCGGCGATGGCGAGCTATCTCGACGCGCGCGCGCACCGGGGCCGCTGGCTGCTGCGCATCGAGGACCTCGATCCGCCGCGCGAAGCGCCCGGCGCGAGCGCGGCGATCGTCGATGCGCTGGCGCGGCTCGGCTTCACGCACGACGGCGAGATCCTCTGCCAGAGCACGCGCGACGCGGCCTATCGCGCCGCCTTCGAGCGCCTGCAGGCCGCCGGGCACGTCTACCCCTGCGCGTGCACGCGCCGCGAGGTCGCGGACTCCGCGCTGCACGGCGCCCGGCGGCTGCGCAGCGCCGAGCTCGTCTATCCGGGAACGTGCCGCCACGGCATGCCGGCCGGACGCCAGGCACGGGCCTGGCGCGTCCGCGTCGATGCCGCGCCGATCGCCTGGCGCGACCGGCGCGCGGGCATGTCGACCGAGCGCCTGGACGAAACGGTCGGCGACTTCGTGCTGCGTCGCGCCGACGGCCTGTGGGCCTACCAGCTCGCGGTGGTCGTCGACGATGCGTACCAGGGCGTCACCGACGTCGTGCGCGGCGCCGACCTGCGCGACTCGACGGCGCGCCAGGTGCACCTGCAGCGGCTGCTCGGACTGCCGACGCCGCGCTACCTGCACGTGCCGGTGGTGCTCGATGCGCACGGAGAGAAGCTGTCGAAGCAGACCGGGGCCGCCGCGGTCGATCCGCGGCGCGGCGTGCAGGCGCTCGACACGGCGCTGGCATTCCTGGGCCTGGGCCAGGTCGGCGCCGCCACGCCGGACGCCTTCTGGGCCGAGGCGACTGCCCGCTGGGCGAGCTCGCCGTGGATGGACGAATCGAAGTGAGCACACGCGCGGCGCGCCGCCGCGCGGAAGCCAGGCCGCGGAAACCAGGCCGCGGACGCCTAGCTCTTGCGGCTGCCGCCGCCCAGAAGCGCCGCCACCGGGCGGCTCGATTTGCGCGCCCCGCTGGCCGATGGGCGCGCACGGGCCTCGGCGGCAACCTCCGCCGTCGCCTCGGCCGGTTCGGCAGCCTGCGGCTCGTAGGGCTTGTAGAAGAACGGATCGGTGGAATAGGCCATCGCGCGCGGCCCCCGCGATTCGCCCTCGGGGCGACGGCGCCTCGGGGCTGCGGGCTCGCCCGCCGGTTCGCGCCGCCCGGCGCCCGGTTCGCGCCGCTCCCCGGATGGCTCGCGCCGCTCCCCGGTCGGCTCGCGGCGCTCGCGACGCGGCCGCTCTTCGACCGGGCCGACGTCGAGCCGCTCGACGGGCAGCTTGCGCTTGATCAGCTTCTCGATGTCGTCGAGCAGGCGCTCGTCGCTGCCGACCATCAGCGAGAGCGCCACGCCGCTCGCGCCGGCGCGGCCCGTGCGGCCGATGCGGTGCACGTAGTCCTCGGCGTTGTACGGCAGGTCGTAGTTGATGACGGCGGGCAGCTCGGCAATGTCGAGCCCGCGCGCCGCGACGTCGGTAGCCACCAGCACGACGATCTCGCCCTTCTTGAACGCCTCGAGCGTGGCCAGGCGCTCCTGCTGCGACTTGTCGCCGTGGATCGCCGCGGCATTCAGGCCGTCGCGCTCGAGCAGCCGCGCCAGCCGGCCGGCGCCGATCTTGGTGTTCGTGAACACGATGACCTGCGCGAGTTGCCGGTCGCGGACCAGCTTCGCGACCGCGGCGCGCTTGGCTTCGAGGTCGGCCACGCGAAACACCAGCTGTTCGACGTTTTCGGCCGTGGCATTGCGCCGCGCGACCTCGATCAGCACCGGGTCGTTCAGGAAGGTTTCCGCCAGTTTGCGAATTTCCCCGGAGAACGTCGCCGAGAACATCAGGTTCTGGCGGCGCGCCGGCAGCGCATGGATGATCCGCTGGATGTCGGGCAGGAA
>CALMSQ010000580.1:0-3684 GCA_937872345.1 uncultured Burkholderiales bacterium
CCCGCCGAGTCGTGGGCGCGCGCGCAGGCGATGTCGCAGTTCCTGTGGATGAACAACACGGTGCACACGACCTTCACGCACGTGTTCATGCCGGAAAAGTTCTGCGAGGGCGAGGCGACGATGGCCGAACTCAAGCGCTTCAACGCCGCGCTCTATCGCACGCAACTCGAGCGGATCCAGGGCTGGATCGCGGCGGCGAACCCCTACTGGTTCGGCGAGCGCCTGTCGTTTCACGACGCCTACGCGCTCACGCTGCTGCGCTGGGGCGGATTCGCGGGCATCGACCCCGACTCGATGCCGGTCTACAAGGCGTACGTCGATCGCGTCGCGCAGCACCCGGCGGTCGCCGCGGCGATCGCGCGCGAAGGGATCAAGCTGAGTACCTTCCGCAAGTCCTGAGCAATCGGCCGGGACGGCATCAGCGGCCGCGCACGCATGTCCGAACGCTTGCTCGTCCGCGTCTTGCCGGTCCTACGGTTCACGCAGTGCGCCGGGCGAGCAGCGCCCAGACGCCGGCCAGCGACAGCAGGGATCCGCCGGCCACGTTGAACGCGCGCTGCGCGCGTCGCGACGCCAGCAGCGCCGCCGCGGACCCCGCGAAGATCGCGTAGAGCGTCGCGTTGACCGTGGCCAGGACGACGAAGGTCGCGCCCAGGATCCACAGCTGGGTCGAAACGTCCGCGCGCGGGTCGATGAACTGCGGCAGGAAGGCCACGAAGAACACGATGCCCTTCGGGTTCAGCGCGGCGACCAGCGCAACCCTGGCCGGCCTGCCGTGGGCCATCGAGTAGCTGATCACCGCGAGGATCGTCGGGCCGGGGATGACCAGCAGGACGGCCGACGCGGCGACGAATGCGAGCCAGGGTTCGAGCGACATGGATCAGGCCTCGGGTCGGTGGTACACCGCCTCGACGTCGTGGCCGTCGGGGTCGATGACGAAGGCGGCGTAGTGGTCCGGATGATGGTGCGGGCGCAGCCCCGGTGCGCCGTTGTCCTTGCCGCCGATCGGCCCGCCCATCACCACCAGCAGGTCGATCCCGCGCGGATCGTGCAGCGGCGCGTGCTCGAAGACGCGCGTCGCGGTGATCGCGTCGCCGGACCCGCACAGCCAGCCTTCGATGCTTCCGAGTCCTTCGAAAGGAACGTGTTGCTGGCAGTGGGCGCGCATGGGATGGAAACAATCGAAACATCAATCCAGCGCTTCAGAAAACCGCCGGATACACGGAGCGACTAGTCTCCCTGCTGCAGGAGGGCCGCGCGTCGCGGCCCCGTCATCGGAGGAGATCGAGATGTCCACGGTAGCAGAGAAGACGGCCGACAACGGCGTCAACGTCACCGCACTCGTCGGCGCGCGGGAAGCGCTGAAGCAGGCACCGCAGGCCGCGAGGTTCACCTGGCGGGCGAGCTCGCGGTGGATGGGCGGGACCCACAGCCGGTCCAGCGTCGAGGGCTTCTTCGGGCTGGGCCAGGAGCAGAGCCACAAGAGGGAATTCACGTTCGACATCGATCACCCCGAAGTCTTCGCGTCGGAAGACAAGGGTGCGACGCCGGTGGAAATGGTGCTGTCGGGCCTGGCCGGCTGCCTCACCGCCGGGGTGGCCGCGGTCGCGCAGATGCGCGACATCCAGCTGCACAGGGTCACCGCGACGATCGAGGGCACCATGGACATCCGCGGCATCCTCGGCGCCGACAGCGATGTGCGCAACGGTTTCGACGACGTCAGGGTGACCTTCGACATCGACGCCGACGCGCCCCGCGAGCAGATCGAGGCGCTGGTCGCGCAATCGCAGAAGCGCTCCGCGGTGTTCGACATCATCACGAATCCGACCAACGTGACCGTCACGGTCGGCTGATCGGCCGCGCCGGGACCGGAGGACCGTCCGATGCGCACGGATGTCGCCGTCATCGGCGCCGGGCACGCCGGCCTGGCCATGAGTCGCTGCCTCGCCGAGCGTTCGATCGACCACGTGGTCCTCGAGCGCGGCGAGGTGGCGAACTCGTGGAAGACCGAGCGCTGGGATTCGCTGCGACTGCTCACGCCGAACTGGCAGAGCAGGCTCCCAGGCTACGGCTACGCCGGCGCCGATCCCGACGGTTTCCGGACGATGCCGGAGACGATCGCCTTCATCGAGCGGTACGCGCGCCTGATCGCGGCCCCGCTCAGGACGCGCACCGCGGTGACCTCGGTGCGTCGCAGCGACGATGGCTACCGGGTCGCGACCGAGCAGGGCGACTGGGAATGCCGGGCCGTGGTGATCGCGAGCGGCGCGTGCAACGTCGCGACCGTGCCGGCGCTCGCCGAGGCGGTGCCGTCGGCGCTGGCTACCGTGACCGCGATGGACTACCGCAATCCGGACCGGCTCGAGCAGGGCGGCGTGCTGGTCGTCGGCGCATCGGCCAGCGGGGTCCAGATCGCCGAAGAGATCCAGCGCTCCGGCCGTCCGGTGACGCTCGCGGTCGGCGAGCACATCCGGATGCCGCGCACCTATCGGGGACGGGACATCCAGTGGTGGATGGACGCCGCCGGGGTGCTCGACCAGCGCTACGAAGAGATTTCCGACCACGAGCGGGCGCGCCAGGTGCCGTCGCTCCAGCTGGCCGGCCATCCGGATCGCCGCATGGTCGACCTCAACGCGCTGGCGGCGATCGGCGTCAGGCTGGCCGGTCGCCTCGCGGGAATGAGGGACGGCAGGGCGTTGTTCTCGGGCGGGCTGGCGAACCAGGCGGCGCTCTCCGACCTGAAGATGAACCGGCTGCTCGACACGATCGACCGCTGGGCTGCCTCGAGCGGCCTGGACCACGAGGTCGAGCCACCCCACCGCTTCGGGCCGACGCGGATCGACGCGTCGGCGCCGCTGTCGCTGGACCTCGCCGGCGGCGAGATCCGGACCATCGTCTGGGCGACCGGCTACCGGCCGGACTACTCATGGCTCGACGTGCCGGTGCTCGATCGAAAGGGCCGGATGCGCCACACCGGCGGCGTCGTGGACTCGCCGGGCATGTACCTGATGGGCGAGCAATTCATGCGACGCAGGAAATCGGCGCTGATCGACGGCGCGGGCGACGATGCCCGCGAGCTGTGCGAGCACCTGGCGTCGTACCTGGGCCGGCGTTCTGCCGGCCTGACGCGCGATCCGGCAGCCGGTCGTTCGCCGATGCTGGCGGTCGGCGCCTGACCGCGCACCTGGAAGCGACCCCGGCTCCTTCAGGAGCGCGGGTTCCGCGTCGCTCCATGCGCGTCCGAGGATCCGGCTGCGGTGCGGATCGCAGCCGAAACAGTCGATGTCCGCGTCGTGCCCCAGGCCGTCGACGCCGAGGGTGATCAGGCCGACGCCGGGCTTCATCCGGGCTGCGCGCGTCTCAGGCCATGCCGATGCGCCGCGCCCCCTCGCGGAACAGCGCTGCGCCGTCGGGATCGAAACGGAACGCGGCGAGGAAGTCGGAAATGCCGTAGCGGGGGATCGCCCGGCGAATCGCCGCAGCGAACTTGTGCGCCTCGTCGAGCGAGCCGGCCAGCGCCAGCGTGAAGGCCGCGATCGCGAGGATGTGTGCGTGCGCATTGGGTCGCGCCGCCGCCTTGGTGGCCCATCCGGCCGCCTCGTCGAATCGGCCGAGCCGCACCAGCGCCATCGCGCGCGCGCCCAGCATCCCGAACAGCAGCGGGTCGAACGGACTGAGGTGGCG
>CALMSQ010000581.1:0-6931 GCA_937872345.1 uncultured Burkholderiales bacterium
AAGGCGAGCGGCGTCAGCATCGGCCTGATCTACCAGTACTTCGGCGACAAGGACGACATCCTGTTCCTGTCGCTGAAGCGGGTGCTCGATCGCTACGAGACCGAGATACCCGCGCGCCTCGAGGGCGTCTCGCACCCGGTCGACCGGTTGTGCACCGCCGTCTGGGCCTACTGCTCGATCGTCGACGAGCTGCGGCAGGTGGCGGTGCTCACGTACCGGTCGACCGGCTCGCTGCGCGCCGATCGCCGCGCGCTGATCCAGCAGGCCGAGCTGCGGACCAACCGGTTGCTCGAGCGCTGCGTGCGCGACTGCGTCGAGGGCGGCTACATGCGCGAGCTCGACGAGTTCCTGCTGGTCTACCAGCTCGTGATGTTCTGCCACGCCTGGGCGCTGAAGAACTGGGCGATGCGCGAGCACTTCGACCTGGGCGGCTACGTGTCGGGCGGCATCTCGCTGCTGATCGAGCCGTTCCTCACGACGAAGGGCAAGGCCGCCCTGGCGACGTTGCGCCGGCGCAGCGGCGATTTTTCCGGACCGCCGGCGCGCGGATCCGCGGGCTGAGGCAGGGTCGCTGGCGACGGACCCATTGGGAAGAGGTGCGGCATCATGGTGAATGAACGTTCACTCACGAGCGAACCCCGGTCGGCCGCGTGGCCGGGCGCGATGGCGCACCCGCCCGCGGCGTCCCCGCCGATCGCGTTGTCGATCGAGGCGGGCGTCGCCGTCGCGACGCTGTGCCGGCCGCCGGTCAACGCGATCGACGACGACTGGGTCGCGCGGCTCGACGAGGTGCTCGACGACGCCGAGGGCGACGCTCGCGTGCGCGTGCTGTGGATCCGCAGCGCGCAGCGCGTCTTCTGCGCCGGCGCAGACCTGGAGTTCATGCGGCAGCGCTTCGCGACCGAGGACGGGCGACGCGCGATGATCGACTTCACGCGCCGGCTGCAGCAGGTGTACGCGCGCATCGAGCGCAGCGCCCTCGTGTCGGTCGCGGAGATCGGCGGCGCCGCGCTCGGCGGCGGCTTCGAGCTCGCGCTGGCCTGCGATGTGCGGGTCGTCGCCGACGAGGCAAGGCTCGGATTGCCGGAGGCGCGGCTCGGCCTGTTGCCGGCGGCCGGCGGCACGCAGCGGATGACGCGCATTTGCGGTGAATCGGTCGCTCGACGCCTGATCCTCGGTGCCGAGGTGGTGCAGGGCGCCGAGGCGGTCGGCCTCGGGCTGGCCCAGTGGCGCGCGCCGGCGGCGGAACTGCGTGCGACGGCCTGCGGCATCGTCGAGCGCATCGCCGACCTGCCGGGCGCCGCGCTGCGCGAGAGCAAGCGCTGCATCGCGGCGGCGCTCGATTCGCGGCGCGACGGCTACGAGGTCGAGCTCGAAGGCAGCGGTGCGCTGCTGTCGCTCGAAGAGACGCAGGAGCGCGTGCGGCGCTTCCTCGACCGCGACGCGTCGTGACAGGGCAGAGGGCCCGACAGGAGCCCGGGGAGGGGGAGACGATGGAGGGGATGCAGGTCGACCCGCGCAGGATCGCGATGGAGCGCGAGCGCGGCATCTGGCCGGATCGCGTGCTCACCGACTACCTCGATCGCTGGATCGAGGAGAAGGGCAACGCCACCGCGCTGATCGGATACCGCGAGGAGAGCGGCGCCACCGTGCGCCTGAGCTGGCGAGAGCTCGGCGATCGGGTGGCGCGGATCGCGCAGGGCCTGGCGTCGCGCGGCGTGGGCCGCGGCGACGTCGTCTCGCTGCAGTTGCCGAACTGGTGGGAGTTCGTCGCCGTGCACCTGGCGTGCCTGCGCATCGGCGCGATCACCAATCCCCTGATGCCGATCTTCCGCCACCGCGAGCTCTCGTTCATGGTGGGCCACGCCGAGTCGAAGGTGTTCATCGCGCCGTCGCACTTTCGCGGCTTCGACCACGGGGCGCTCGCGCGCTCGCTGAGCTACGAGCTGCCGTCGCTGCAGCACGTGTTCCTCGTCGACGGCGACGGCGCCGACTCGTTCGAGCGTGCGCTGCTCGACGGGCCGGCCGACCCCGACTTCGTGCGCGGCACCTCGATCGACGGCAACGGCCTGGTGCAGCTGCTGTACACCTCGGGCACCACCGGGGAGCCCAAGGGCGTGCTGCACACGTCGAACACGCTGCTCGGCACGATCCTGCAGTTCATCGATCGCCTCGAGTGCTCGGATCGCGACGTGGTCTTCATGCCGTCGCCGCTCGCGCACCAGGCCGGCTTCGCCTACGGCCTGATGCTCGGCGTGATCCTCGGTGCGCCGATCGTGCTGCTCGACATCTGGCACCCGCGGCGCGCGGTCGAGCTGATGGAGCAGTACCGCGCCACCTACACCTTCGCCTCCACGCCGTTCCTCGCCGACCTGGCGCAGTTCGACGGGATCGAGCAGCGCGACCTGCGATCGTTTCGCCTGTTCGTCACCTCGGGCGCGCCGATCCCGCCGATCGTCGTCAAGCAGGCGCAGGAGAACCTCGGCGTCACGGTCGTTGCGAGCTGGGGGATGAGCGAGGTCTGCTCGGCGACGACGACGCTGCTCTCGGGGCACAAGGTCCAGGAGAGCGACGGCATCGCGATGCCGGGTTCCGAAGTCAAGGTGGTCGACGACCAGGGACGCGAGATGCCGCGCGGCCAGCAGGGCTCGCTGCGGGTGCGCAGCGCCGCGCTGTTCGTCGGCTACCTGAAGCGTCCGCAGCTCTACTCGGTGGACGAGGAAGGCTGGTTCAACACCGGCGACATCGCGCGGATGGACGACGAGGGCTACATCCGGATCTGCGGACGCGACAAGGACATCGTGATCCGCGGCGGCGAGAACATCCCGGTGGTCGAGATCGAGGCCGCGCTGTACCGGATGCCGGGCATCCTCGAAGCGGCGATCGTCGGCATGCCCGATCCGCGCCTGGGCGAGCGCGCCTGCGCGTTCGTCGCGGTGCACCCCGGCGCGCACGTCGACATGGCGGCGATGCGCGCGTTCCTCGAGGCGCAGGAGATCAGCAAGAGCTTCTGGCCCGAGCGGCTCGAGATCCTCGAGCAGCTGCCGCGCAATCCGACCGGCAAGGTGCTGAAGTTCGTGTTACGCCAGATGGCGCAGAAGCTGGTCGACGCGCAGTCGCAGCAGGGCGGCGCAGCGCACGACCGCGCGTCGTGACGGCCCGCGGCGGCATCCAGTAGACTTGGCGGCTGCGCCAGTCTCCCGGATCCGCTGCCCGGCATGAGCACCAACCCTTCCGAATTCGAACGCGCCCGCAAGGTCCTCGTCGGCGGCGTCAACTCGGCCGTTCGCGCGTTCCGCGCGGTCGGCGGCACGCCGCGCTTCATCGACCGCGCCGAAGGCGCGTACATGTGGGACGTCGAGGGCAAGCGCTACATCGACTACCTCGGCTCCTGGGGGCCGATGATCGCCGGTCACTCGCATCCGCACGTGCTCGCGGCGGTCGAGCGCGCCGCGCGGCGCGGGCTCTCGTTCGGCGCCCCGAACGTCATGGAGAGCGAGCTCGCCGAGCGCATCTGCGCGCTGTTCCCGCAGGTCGAGCGCGTGCGCTTCACCAGCTCGGGCACCGAGGCGGCGATGTCGGCGCTTCGCCTGGCGCGCGGCTTCACGCGGCGCGACTCGATCGTCAAGTTCGAGGGCTGCTATCACGGCACGGCCGACAGCCTGCTGGTGAAGGCGGGCTCGGGGGCGCTCGCCTTCGGCACACCCAGCTCGGCCGGCGTGCCCGACGACCTGGCGAAGCACACGCTGGTTGCGCAGTTCAACGACCTGGCCAGCGTCGAGGCGCTGTTCGCCGCGCACCCCGACCGGATCGCCTGCGTGATCGTCGAGCCGATGCCGGGCAACATGAACCTCATCCTGCCTGCGCCGGGTTTCCTGGCGGGGCTGCGCGCGCTGTGCACGAAGCACGGCGCGCTGCTGATCTTCGACGAGGTGATGTCGGGTTTTCGCGTGGCGCTGGGCGGCGCGCAGGAAATCGTCGACGTCGTGCCCGACCTGTCGGCGTTCGGCAAGGTGATCGGCGGCGGGATGCCGGTCGGCGCGATCGGCGGCCCGGCGGCGATCATGGAGATGATGGCGCCGCTCGGCCCCGTGTACCAGGCGGGCACGCTGTCGGGCAATCCGATCGCGATGGCCGCGGGCCTGGCGACAATGGACCTGATCGCCGAGCCGGGCTTCTTCGAGCGGCTCGGCGCCGGCTGCGCGCGGCTCGTCGACGGGCTGAACGCGGCCGCCCGAGAGGCCGGCGTCGCGTTCTGTGCGCAACATCGCGGCGGGCTGGCCGGCCTGTACATGCTCTCGACGCCGCCGGCGGGCTTCGCGCAGGTGCAGGCGCAGGACGTCGAGCGCTTCAAGCGGTTCTACCACCTGATGCTCGACGAGGGCGTCTACCTGCCGCCGTCGCCGGTCGAGGCGTTCTTCTTCTCGGGCGCGCACAGCGACGAGGACGTCGACGCGACGGTCGCTGCGGCCCGGCGATCGTTGCGCGCGGTCGCCTGATGGGCGCACCCGCGCCGGCGCGCAGCGCGCCCTCGTACCTGCCGGTGCTGCTGTTCGGCTGCGCGATCCTCGTGATCTCCACCGGCGTGCGTTCGTCGTTCGGTCTGTTCCTGCCCGAGATGACGCAGGCGCGAGGCTGGTCGCGCGAGACCTTCTCGTTCGCGATCGCGATCCAGAACCTGATGTGGGGCCTGGGCGGCTCGTTTCTCGGCGCGATGGCCGACAAGTACGGCTCGATGCGCACGCTGCTGCTGGGCGCGTTGCTCTACGTGATCGGCTTTCTCGGCATGGCGTGGGCCGAATCGGGCGCCGCGCTCTCGCTGTCCGCGGGCGTCGTCATGGGCATCGCGATCGGCGGCACGTCGTTCGGGATCATCCTCGCCACGCTGGGGCGCATCGTTCCCGCCGAGCAGCGCAGCATGGCCTTCGGCATCGGGGTCGCCGCGGGCTCGTTCGGGCAGTTCCTGTTCCTGCCGCTGGCGGGCAAGCTGATCTCGGCGCTCGGATGGCAGTCGGCGCTGCTCGTGCACGCGGCGATCGTCGCGCTGATCCTGCTGCTCGCGCTCGGCGTGCGCGGCGAGCACGAGGCCGCGGCGCGCGCGGGTTCCGTCCGGCTGTCCGATGCGCTTCGCGGAGCGGTCGCCGACCGCAGCTTCCACCTGCTGTTCTGGGGCTACTTCGTCTGCGGCCTGCAGGTGGTGTTCATCCAGCTTCACCTGCCGGCCTACCTGCTCGACAAGGGGCTATCGGCCAACGTCGGTGCGACCGCCGTGGCGCTGATCGGGTTGTTCAACGTGGCCGGATCGTTCGCCGCGGGCGTGCTCGGGCAGAAGCTCTCGCGCAAGTGGCTGCTGGCGGGCATCTACGTCGCGCGCTCGGTCGTGATCGGGCTGTTCCTGCTTGCGCCGCTGAGCCAGGTGTCGGTGTACCTGTTCAGCGCGGCAATCGGCCTGCTCTGGCTCTCCACGGTGCCGCTCACCAACGCACTGGTCGGCCAGCGCTGGGGCGTGCAGTACCTGGGTCTTCTGGGCGGCGTGATCTTCTTCGGTCACCAGATCGGCAGCTTCCTCGGCGCCTGGCTCGGCGGCCGCTTCTTCGACCTGTTCGGCAACTACGACTACGCGTGGGCGATGGTGATCGCGTTCGGCGCCTTCGCCGCGCTGGTCCACGCGCCGATCGACCAGCGGCCGATGGGCGAGCGCCGCGCGCCGGCGGCGGCGAACGCGTAGCGGTTCGCGCGTCAGGCGCGCTCGAAGATCGCGGCGATGCCCTGTCCGCCGCCGATGCACATCGTGACCAGCGCGCGGCGCCCGCCGGTGCGCTGCAGTTCGTAGAGTGCCTTGACGGTGATCAGCGCGCCGGTAGCGCCGACCGGGTGGCCGATCGAGATTCCCGAGCCGTTGGGGTTGACCCGCGCCGGATCGAGGTCGAGGTCGCGCGTCACCGCCAGCGCCTGTGCGGCGAACGCCTCGTTGGCCTCGACGACGTCGATCTCGTGCGCCCTCAGGCCGGCCTTCTCGAGCGCCTTGCGCGAAGCGGGCACGGGACCGATCCCCATGTAGGCCGGATCGACGCCGGCATGCGCGTACGAGACGAGCCGCGCCAGCGGCGCGAGGCCGCGTGCCTCGGCGGCGCGTCGCTCCATCAGCACGAGCGCCGCGGCGCCGTCGTTGATCCCCGACGCGTTGCCGGGCGTGACGGTGCCGTCTTCCTTCGCGAACACCGGCTTGAGCTTGCGCATCTCCTCGATCGTCGCGTCGTGGCGAATGTGCTCGTCGGCGGCGAACGTGGTCGTGCCCTTGCGCGACTTCAGCTCGATCGGCAGGATCTGCGACGCGAAGCGGCCTTCGCGGGTCGCGTGCGACGCGCGCCGATGGCTCTCGACCGCCAGCGCGTCCTGGTCCTCGCGCGAGATGCCCCACTTCTTCGCGACGTTCTCGGCGGTCACGCCCATGTGGACGTCGTGGAACGGGTCGTGCAGCGCGCCCGTCATCATGTCGACCACGCGCGCGTCGCCCATCCGCGCGCCCCAGCGGGCGGCCGGCATCGAGTACGGGCCGCGGCTCATCACCTCGGCGCCGCCGGCGACGGCGACGTCGGCGTCGCCGAGCAGGATCGCCTGCGACGCGGAGACGATCGCCTGCATGCCCGAGCCGCACAGCCGGTTCAGCGTCATCGCCGGCACGTCCTGCGACAGGCCACCCTCGAGCGCGGCGACGCGCGCCAGGTACATGTCGCGCGGCTCGGTGTTGATCACGTGCCCGAAGACGACGTGCTGGACGTCGCCGGCGCCGAGCCCGGCTCGCGCGACCGCCTCGCGTACCACCATCGCGCCGAGCTGGGTCGGCGCGTGATCCTTCAGGCTGCCGCCGAAGGTGCCGACTGCGGTGCGCACTGCGCTGACGACGACGACTTCACGGTTCATGGCTTGT
>CALMSQ010000582.1:0-4118 GCA_937872345.1 uncultured Burkholderiales bacterium
ATGTCGGCCTCGGACAGCGCCATGCCGGGCGGGCAGCCGTCGACCACGCAGCCGATCGCGGGCCCGTGGGATTCGCCAAAGGTGGCGACGGTGAAGAGGCGACCGAAGGTGCTGCCGGACATCGGGGAACCTCGCGTTGGCTAATGGATTCTAGCGGACCGCACGATCCCGCTTCCGGTGGGATGCAAGGCGGCCGCCGGCGGGTCGCCGGCCACGCTCCTGCACGGGGAGATCTGCGACTTCGTCCATGAAGTCACCCGGCGCCACCGGACCTTCAGCCAGATATGCGTTCCAGCTCTCCGGTAGCGACCGTCCATCAGCCTGCTTCTCGCGACCACGGACAGGCAACGTGCGCATGGTCAACTCCTCAATCGCAGCAACACGGTCTCGCGCGGCATCGCCGCCAGCACCGCGTCCACCGACGGCGTCTGCGTCGTGCCGAACACCTTCAGCCGGACCGGGATCGCGAGCTGCGGCATCTTCAGCCCGTGCTCGGCCAGCGTCGCCTTCAGCGCCGCGGCGATCGCGTCCTTCGTCCAGTCGCCGCCCGCCAGCGCGTCGGCGAACGCCGTCAGCGCGGGCGCCAGTGCCGGCGGCGCCGCGTCGAGGTGCTTCGCGCGGTCGGCCTCGGCGATCTTCGGCTCGACGTAGAACATGTGCGCCAGCTCGGCCAGCTCGTTCAGCGTCTGCGCGCGCTCCTTCAACAGCCCGCAGACCGTCGCGAGGTCGGCCGCGCCCGGCGCGAGTTCCACGCCCGATGCCCGCAGCCGCGGCAGCACCCGCGCCGCAAGGTCGGCGTCGGCCGCCGCCTTGAGGTAGTGGTGATTCAGCCAGCGCAGCTTGTCGAAGTCGAAGCGCGACGGCGAGCGGCTCACGTGCGAGCCGTCGAACCACGCGACGAACTGCTCGCGCGAGAAGATTTCCTCGTCGCCATGGCTCCAGCCGAGCCGCGCCAGGTAGTTGACGATCGCCTCGGGCAGGTAGCCCTCGTCGTCGTACTGCATCACCGAGACCGCGCCGTGGCGCTTCGACAGCTTCTGGCCGTCGGGCCCGTGGATCATCGGCAGGTGGCCGTACTCGGGCACCGGGGCGCCCAGCGCGCGCAGGATGTTGATCTGCCGCGGCGTGTTGTTCACGTGGTCGTCGCCGCGCAGCACGTGCGTGATCCGCATGTCCCAGTCGTCGACCACGACGCAGAAGTTGTAGGTCGGCGTGCCGTCGGAGCGGGCGATGATCAGGTCGTCGAGCTCGCCGTTGTCGAACGCGATCGGCCCCTTGATCGTGTCGTTCCAGCTGGTCGCGCCGTCCTCGGGGTTGCGGAAGCGCACCACTGGCTCGACGCCGGCCGGCGGCGCCGGCAGCTTGCGGCCCGGCTCGGGACGCCAGCGGCCGTCGTAGCGGGGCTTGAGTCCCTTCGCCTCCTGCTCGGCGCGCATCGCGTCCAGCTCTTCCTTCGTGCACCAGCAGTGGTAGGCGGTGCCGTCGGCGAGCATCTTCTGGATGACTTCGCGGTAGCGCGGCATCCGCTGCATCTGGTAGAACGGGCCCTCGTCGGCGTCGAGCCCGAGCCAGCGGATCCCGTCCAGGATCGCCTGCACCGCCTCCGGGGTCGAGCGCTCGAGGTCGGTGTCCTCGATGCGCAGGATGAAGGTACCCTCGTGGTGGCGCGCGAACGCCCAGGCGAACAGCGCGGTGCGGGCGCCGCCGATGTGCAGGAACCCGGTCGGGCTGGGAGCGAAGCGCGTGCGAACCATGTCGCGAGAGTCCGGAAAGCAGGGGAAGCGTTCGATTTTACGCGAGCGGCCTCGCGCGACGCCGTGCGCCGCGCGCCTTCGGACTGCCGAAGCCGGCCATGGCCGCGCCTGAACCGCAGCCCGAATTGCCGCCGGAAGGCGAGCCGTGGCCGACGGCGCACGACGCCGAGCCGCTGGCCACGCATCCCGACACCGCCGGCGAGCACCTGGTGCTGCGCGTGCTGCACGCGTCGCCGCACGAGACCGTCGGCACGCTGCGCCAGCGCCTGGCCGCCGGCGTGCAGGTCGATTCGGCCGAGGCCGTCTACCTGCTCGACGACAGGCGCCACCTGCTCGGCCTGGTGCCGATGAGCCGGCTGCTGCGCGCCCGCCCCGAGCAGATCCTCGCCGACATCGCCATCGCGCCGGTGCCCGCGGTGCGCATCGGCGCCGACCAGGAACACGTCGCGTCGCTGGCGCTCCAGCACGGCCTCACCTCGATGCCGGTGGTCGACCGGCGCGGGCACTTCGCCGGCGTCGTACCGCCGCTGGCACTGCTCGAAGTGCTGCGCCGCGAGCACGTCGAGGACCTGCACCGCTTCGCCGGCATCGGCCCCGAGGAAAGCGGCCGCGCGCGCGAGGCGATCGAGGCGCCGCCGATCCGCCGCGCGCGCGATCGCCTGCCCTGGCTGCTGGTGGGCCTCGCCGGCAGCATGCTGGCCACCTTCATCGTCGCGGGCTTCGAGGCCGCGCTCGAGGCGCGCATCGCGATCGCGTTCTTCGTGCCCGGCATCGTCTACCTGGCCGACGAGGTCGGCACCCAGAGCGAGGCGATCGCCGTGCGCGGCCTGTCGCTGAGCCGCCTGCCGCTCGCGCGCCTGCTGGCCGGCGAACTGCGCACCGGCCTGCTGATCGGCATCACGCTGGCACTGCTGGTGCTGGGCCCGATCTGGTGGTGGTTCGGCGACGCCGACCTGGCGGTGGCGGTCGCCGTCGCACTGCTGGCCGCCAGCACCTGCGCCACGACGATCGGTTTTGCGTTACCGTGGCTGCTCGCGCGCAGCGGACGCGACCCCGCGTTCGGCAGCGGCCCGATCGCCACGATCATCCAGGACATGCTGAGCCTGCTGATCTACTTCTGGACCGTGAAGGCACTCTTGTTCTGACATGGAGAAGCCGTTTTCGCCCGCCTGCGAGCGCAACCGCGAGCCGATCCTCGCGGTGCTGCGCGAGTGGTTCGCCGACCGCAGGCACGTGCTGGAGATCGGCAGCGGCACTGGCCAGCACGCGGTGCACTTCGCCGCGGCGCTGCCGAAACTGCGCTGGCAGACCTCCGACGTCGCCGAGAACCTGCCCGGCATCCGCCTGTGGCTGAAGGAGGCGGCGCTGCCCAACACGCCGGCGCCGATCACCTTCGACGTCAACGACACGCCGCCCGGGGGCGAGTACGACGCCGTGTTCAGCGCCAACACGCTGCATATCATGGGGTGGAAGGAGGTGGAGCGGCTGTTCGCCGCGCTGCCGAAGCTGACGAAGCGCGGCGCCCTGCTGGTGATCTACGGGCCGTTCAACTACGAGGGGCAGTTCACGAGCCAGAGCAACGCGCAGTTCGACGAGGCGTTGCGCAGCGGAAACCCGAAGCGCGGGATCCGCGATTTCGAGGAGGTGGATGCGCTGGCGCACGCGGCGGGTTTCGCGCTGAAGGAGGACCGGGCGATGCCGGCGAACAACCGGTGCCTCGTCTGGAAGCGGGGCTGAGAAAGGCCAAGGGAATTTGATCGGGGGGGCGGATTTGCCTACAATTGCGCCTCCCTCCCAGAGGGGCGGCTAGCTCAGCGGTAGAGCACTGCCTTCACACGGCAGGGGTCACAGGTTCGAACCCTGTGCCGCCCACCAGAACGATCAGAAAGGGCGGGCGTTCCGGCGGTAGTATCCGCTAACATGTTCGCCACGTTCTGGATCGTGCCAGCACTGTGCCAGCAATGCGGCCCAGTCGCCCTCAGGGCGCGAAAGACGGATTGCCTTCTCGATGGCCGTCGAGCATTTTCTCTTAACGTGCGCCGGTGCAATTCGCGGCACGCACGAACTCGGCCTTGGCCAAGCGCTCCAGCCCGGGACAATGGCGCATCAGTCGTTTGGTCGATAGCGGTCTGCTCGAAAGTGATCCGGCATGATCCCGGCGTGCACCTCCCCATCCTGCCCTAGTCCGGCGACGCACTGCTAGTCTGGCCCGACGGCCGCGGGATCCGCAACTGGCCCGATGGGTCGACGGTGCCACGCCAAGCTCACATCGTGAGCCCTGACGGGTTTGACGTGCCCTGCGTTCTTCAAGCCGATCGTTCCTGGAAAGTGGCTCCGGGTTGATGAAGGGGCTGGGTTCGATGC
>CALMSQ010000583.1:0-7377 GCA_937872345.1 uncultured Burkholderiales bacterium
AAGCTCGTCAACCTGGGCCAGCTCGGCGACGTCGTGAAGGTCCGCGACGGCTACGCGCGCAACTTCCTGATCCCGCAGGGCAAGGCGCGTCGCGCGACCGATGCGGCAATCAAGGAGTTCGAGGCGCGCCGCGCGGAGCTCGAGAAGGCGCAGTCCGACCGCCTGGCCGCTGCGCAGGCGCTGGGCGAGAAGCTCAACGGCGCGACGATCCGGATCACCGAGAAGGCCGGCGTCGACGGCCGGCTGTTCGGTTCGGTCACCAACTTCGACATCGCCGAGAACCTGAAGAAGCAGGGTTTCGCGGTCGAGAAGGGCATGGTCCGCATGCCCGCGGGGCCGCTGAAGACGATCGGCGACGCCACCGTCGACGTCGCGCTGCACAGCGACGTGGTCGTGCAGATCACGGTGTCGGTCGCCGGCGAGACGGCCTGAGCCGATCGGCTCGTCCGGCCGGCAAGACGGGGCGCGATCGCGCCCCGTTTTCTTTTCTGAAGTGCAGCGCCGCGTCGCGAAATTCTCTAAGATGGGGAACTCGTTTCCCGCCCCCTCGCAGCCCCTCCGAGCATCGATGTCCGCCGTTCCCAGTTCATTGCCGGATCACGATCCGCAGGTGGCCGCGCTGCGCGTGCCCCCGCATTCGATCGAGGCCGAGCAGGCCGTGCTGGGCGGCCTGCTGCTCGACAACACCGCCTTCGACCGTGTCGCCGACGTGCTGCGCGAAGAGGACTTCTATCGCCACGATCACCGGCTGATCTGGCACCAGATTGCGCGCCTGATCGAGCGCAGCCAGCCCGCCGACGTGGTCACCGTCTACGAGGCGCTGCAGTCGCTGGGCAAGGCCGAGGAGGCCGGCGGGCTCGGCTACCTGAACTCGCTCGCGCAGGAGACGCCGTCGGCCGCCAACATTCGCCGCTACGGCGAGATCGTCCGCGACCGCTCGATCCTGCGCAAGCTGATCTCCACGTCCGACGAGATCTCCACCTCGGCATTGAACCCGCAGGGCAAGGACACGCGCCAACTGCTCGACGAGGCCGAATCGAAGGTGTTCCAGATCTCGGAGGACGGCTCGCGCGGCCAGGCCGGCTTCCAGCCGCTGCCCGACCTGCTCGGCAAGGTCGTCGAGCGCATCGACGAGCTGTACAACCAGAACAACCCGAACGACGTCACGGGCGTGCCCACAGGCTATGTCGACCTCGACCGGATGACCTCGGGGTTGCAGCCGGGCGACCTGGTGATCGTGGCCGGAAGGCCCGCAATGGGCAAGACCAGCTTCGCCTTGAACATCGCCGAGCATGTCGCGGTCGACCAGGGGCTGCCGGTCGCCGTGTTCTCGATGGAGATGGGCGCGACGCAGCTCGCGATGCGGCTGGTGTGTTCGGTCGGCCGGCTCGACCAGCAGCGGCTTCGCACCGGTCGACTCGTCGACGACGACTGGCCGCGGCTCACCAGCGCGATCCAGAAGATGCAGGACTCGCAGCTGTTCATCGACGAAACGCCGGCGCTCAATGCGCTCGAGTTGCGCGCGCGCGCGCGTCGGCTCTCGCGCCAGTGCGGCAAGCTCGGCCTGATCGTCGTCGACTACCTGCAGCTGATGTCGGCCACCAGCAGCGGCGAGAACCGGGCCACCGAAATCTCCGAGATCTCGCGCTCGCTGAAGGCGCTGGCCAAGGAGCTCGACTGCCCGGTGATCGCGCTGTCGCAGCTCAACCGCTCGCTGGAGCAGCGCCCGAACAAGCGGCCGGTCATGTCCGACCTGCGCGAGTGCGTCACCGGCAATACGCTGGTCATGCTCGCCGACGGCCGGCGGGTTCCGATCGCCGACCTGGTCGGCACCGAGCCCGAGGTCCTCGCGATGGACGCGGCGCAGAAGATCGTCGCGGCGCGCAGCGATCGCGTATGGCCGGTCGGTCGGCGCGCCATCGTGCGCCTGTCGCTCGCGAGCGGCAGGGTGCTGCGCGCGACTGCGGAGCACCGCGTATTCACCGGCAAGGGGTGGCGCACGATCGCTGCGATCGGCGTCGGCGAACGGGTGGCCATCGCGCGCGCGCTGCCGCAGGCGGGCGAGCCTGCGCACTGGACCGACGCGGAGATCGTGCTGCTGGGGCACCTGATCGGCGACGGCAGCTACCTTTCCGGACAGCCGCTTCGCTACACCACGGCCTCGGAAGAAAACTCAGCCGCGGTGAGGCGGGCGGCCGAGGCGATGGGCTGCACCGTCACCCGCCACGAGGGCCGTGGCCACTGGCACCAATTGGTGTTGTCGGGCAATGGCGATCGCTGGCACCCGAAGGCCGTCAATGCCTGGCTGCGCGGCCTGGGCATCTTCGGCCAGCGTTCCCACGACAAGCGGATTCCGTCCGAAGTCTTTCGGCTCGCCGACGACCGGGTTGCGTTGCTGTTGCGTCACCTCTGGGCAACCGACGGGTCGATCCATGTTCGTGCGGAGGGGCAGCGGGGGGCGGCGCGCGTCTATTTCGCAACCTGCAGCGAGGGTCTCGCGCGCGACGTCGCCGCGTTGCTGCTGCGAGTGGGCGTCGTCGGCCGGATCCGCACGCTGAGGCCCGCGAATGGCCGGCCCGTGTGGAACGTCGACGTATCGGGCGCCGACCAGCAGCGGCTCTTCCTCGATCGCGTCGGCGCGTTCGGGTCGCGGAGCCTCGCGGCGCAGCGGCTCTCCGCACACCTGGACTCGATCCTCGCGCGCGCCAACGTCAACGTCGACACGTTGCCGCGGGAGGTGTTCGCGGGCGTGCGCGCTGCGATGGGCGAGCGCGGCATCTCGCACCGGACGATGGCGTCGATGCGCGGCACCGCGTACGGCGGTTCGTCCCATTTCCGTTTCGCACCATCCCGCCGCATGCTCGCCGACTACGCCGATCGGCTCGACGACGAGCCCCTGCGGACATGGGCGCAGTCCGATCTCTTCTGGGACCGCGTCGTCGCGATCGAACCCGATGGCGAAGAGGAGGTGTTCGATCTCACCGTTCCGGGCGCCGCGTCCTGGCTGGCCGACGGCATCGTGAGCCACAACTCGGGCGCGATCGAGCAGGATGCCGACGTGATCGTCTTCATCTACCGCGACGAGGTCTACAACCCCGATTCGGCCGACAAGGGCGTTGCCGAGATCATCATCGGCAAGCAGCGCAACGGGCCCATCGGCACCGTGCGGCTGACTTTCGTCGGTCAGTACACGAAGTTCGAGAACTTCACCGCCGGCGTCTAGGGCTTGTTCACTCCAAGTCAGAGCGCGTCGGTGGCGAAGTCCGCCAGCCGCGAGCGCTCGCCGCGCTGCAGCGTCACGTGGCCCGCGTGCGGCCAGCCCTTGAAGCGGTCGACGACGTAGGTGAGGCCCGACGAGCCTTCGGTCAGATAGGGCGTGTCGATCTGCGCGATGTTTCCCAGGCAAACCACCTTGGTGCCGGGCCCCGCACGCGTGACCAGCGTCTTCATCTGCTTCGGCGTGAGGTTCTGCGCCTCGTCGATGATCAGGTACTTGTTGCTGAACGTGCGCCCGCGCATGAACGACAGCGCCTTGACCTTGACCCGGCTGCGGATCAGGTCGTTGGCGGTCGCACGCCCCCATTCGCCGGCCGAAGGGTCGCTCTGGTTGAGCACCTCGAGGTTGTCCTCGAGCGCGCCCATCCACGGCTGCATCTTCTCCTCCTCGGTGCCCGGCAGGTAGCCGATGTCTTCCCCGACCGGCACCGTGGCGCGCGTCATGATGATCTCGGTGTAGCGCTTCGTCTCGAGCACCTGCACGAGCCCGGCGGCCAGCGCGATCAGCGTCTTGCCGGTGCCCGCCTGCCCGAGCAGCGTGATGAAGTCGATCTCGGGGTTCATCAGCAGGTTCAGCGCGAAGTTCTGCTCGCGGTTGCGCGCGGTGATGCCCCAGACCGCGTTCTTGTGGTGGCCGTAGTCGCGCAGCGTCTGCAGCACCGCGGTGCGCCCGGTGATCTCGCGCACCTGCGCCACCAGCGGCATGTCGCCTTCGAAGTAGACGAACTGGTTCAGCAGCAGCGACGACACCAGCGGGCCGCTGATCCGGTAGAAGGTCTGCCCGCCCTGCTGCCACGACTCGACGCCCTTGCCGTGCTTCTCCCAGAAGTCGGCGGGCAGCGGCAGCACGCCGGTGTAGAGCAGGTCGGTGTCCTCGAGGACCTGGTCGTTGAAGTAGTCCTCGGCGGGCAGGCCCATCGTGTGGGCCTTGATCCGCATGTTGATGTCCTTGGACACCAGCACGACCTGGCGGTCTGGCAACTGGTCCTGCATCGCGCGGACCACCCCGAGGATCTGGTTGTCGGCCTTGCCCATCGGCAGGCTCGACGGCAGCATCGGCGCGATCGCCTGCGTCTGGAAGAAGAGCCGGCCCTGCGCGTCGCGGTTGCCGAGCGCCGACAGCGCGATGCCCTGCTCGATGTCGCCGCCGGTGGCGATCAGCGCATCGAGCGAACGGCTGACCTGCCGCGCGTTGCGCGAGACCTCGGACATGCCCTTCTTGTGGTTGTCGAGCTCCTCGAGCGTCATCATCGGCAGGTAGACGTCGTGCTCGGCGAAGCGGAAGAGGCTGCTCGGGTCGTGCATCAGCACGTTGGTGTCGAGCACGAACAGCTTGGGCAGGCGAGCCGCCTGGCGCCGGGGCTCGCGGCGCGTCGCGGTGCCCGCGCGCGGCGCGGCGGCGCGAGCGGCGGCCGACACGCGCGCGGCCGGCGGCTCGGCGACCGGCGCCGACGGCGCGACCGGCGTGACCGGCGTGACCGGCGTGACCGGGGCCATCGCCGGGACCTGCGCAGGCTGCGCGGCCGCCCCGCGCACGGCGCTCATCGGCACGACTTCGTGCGCGGCGGCGGGCGCCGGCTTCGGCGGCCGCGCGGCGGCCGGTCGCGTGGCGCGCGCCTCGACGGCGCTGGAGATGTCGAGCAGGGTGGCGGGCTTGCCTGGCGGCTTGGGAAGCGGCATGGTGGGATCGATCGGGAGGGGAGGATCAGGAGATCGATCGCACGACCTCCAGGACTTCTGCGACGTGGCCAGGCACCTTCACGCCGCGCCATTCGTGCGCGAGCTTGCCGGCGGTGTCGATGACGAAGGTGGAACGCTCGATGCCGCGAACCTGGCGGCCGTACATCGTCTTGAGCTTCATGACCCCGAACTGCTCGCACAACGCTTCGTCGGGGTCGGAGACGAGCTCGTAGGGCAAGCCCAGCTTCCCCTTGAAGCCCTCGTGCGACTTCAGGCTGTCGCGCGACACGCCGAGCACGAGTGCGCCCGCCTCGGCGAACGCGGCATGGAGGTCGCGGAAGTCGCCGGCCTCGTTGGTGCAGCCCGGCGTGTTGTCCTTCGGATAGAAGAACAGGACGAGCTTGCGTCCCTTCAGTTTCGACAGTCTGACTTCGCCGCCGGTGGAGGCAGCGCTGAAATCGGGGACTTTCCTGCCGATCGCGACGCTCAACGAACCCTCTGCAGGCAATTCGGTGTACCTGCCTGCAACATATCACAGACCAGCGTCACTGCATCAGCAGCGCGACCAGCACGCGCCGCCCCTCCATCATCAGGATGTTGTAGGTGCGGCACGCCGCGCGCGTGTCCATGACGTCGATCCCCACGCGCGCCTGCGCGAGCGCGGCGGTGAGCCGCGGGTGCGGGAAGCGCTGGCGCTCGCCGGTGCCCAGCAGCACGAGTTCGGGTCCACGCGACAGCAGCGACTCGA
Source organism: uncultured Burkholderiales bacterium (assembly GCA_937872345.1). Lineage (GTDB taxonomy): Bacteria > Pseudomonadota > Gammaproteobacteria > Burkholderiales > Burkholderiaceae_E > Zeimonas. The sequence goes on from CALMSQ010000583.1 coordinate 5,705, forward strand.
AGTGCGCCGGCGTGAGCGACTCGAAGCCGTCGACCTCCCAGGCCACGACCTCGCCCTCCGGGGCGACCAGCACCGGATGCGCGTAGCGCTGCCGGTTGATCTCGACGTAACCGGGCCCGTATGCGGTGAACGTGTTGAGCGCCGTCGTCGCGGCGGCGTGAAGCTTCATCGGGACTCCGTTTCCGGCGTCGCGCGAGGGGCGCTAAGCCACTGAAAATGTTACATTAATGGTCTGACCGGAGTCCACCCATGAGTTCGCCCCGCGAGTTTTCGCGCATCAAGCGCCTGCCGCCCTACGTCTTCAACATCACGGCGGAACTGAAGATGGCCGAGCGCCGCCGCGGCGAGGACATCATCGACATGAGCATGGGCAATCCGGACGGCCCGGCTCCGCAGCACATCATCGACAAGCTGGTCGAGGCCTCGCAGCGGCCGCACACGCACGGCTACTCGGTCTCGAAGGGCATCCCGCGGCTGCGCAAGGCGATCTCCGACTGGTACAAGCGGCGCTACGCCGTCGACATCGACCCCGAAACCGAGGCGATCGTGACGATCGGCTCGAAGGAGGGCATCGCGCACCTGATGCTCGCGACGCTCGATCGCGGCGACGTGGTGCTCGTCCCGAACCCCAGCTACCCGATCCACATCTACGGCGCGGTCATTGCCGGCGCCGAGACGCGCTCGGTGCGGATGACCCCGGGGGTCGACTTCCTCGAAGAGCTCGAGCGCGCGGTGCACGAGACCTCGCCGAAGCCGAAGATGATGATCCTCGGCTTCCCGAGCAACCCCACCGCCAAGTGCGTCGACATCGGTTTCTTCGAGCGCGTCGTCGCGCTGGCGCGCGAGCACGACATCATCGTCGTTCACGACCTCGCCTATGCCGACATCGTGTTCGACGATTATCGGGCGCCCTCGATCATGGAAGTGCCCGGCGCGCGCGAGGTGGCGGTCGAGTTCTTCACGATGAGCAAGAGCTACAACATGGCCGGCTGGCGGATCGGCTTCATGGTCGGCAACGCCGAGCTGGTCGCCGCGCTCGCGCGCATGAAGAGCTACCACGACTACGGCACGTTCACGCCGATCCAGGTCGCGGCGATCGCGGCGCTCGACGGCCCGCAGGAGTGCGTCGAGGAAGCGCGCCAGAAGTACCAGCTGCGGCGCAACGTGCTGGCCAAGGGGCTGCAGGAAGCCGGCTGGGACGTCGAGGTGCCCCGCGCGTCGATGTACATCTGGGCGCAGATTCCCGAGCCGTATCGCGCGATGGGGTCGCTGGAATTCGCCAAGAAGCTGCTGGTCGACGCGAAGGTGGCGGTGTCGCCGGGCATCGGTTTCGGCGAGTACGGAGACGACCACGTGCGCTTCGCGCTGATCGAGAACGAGCAGCGCATCCGGCAGGCGGTTCGCGGCATCAAGGAGATGTTCCGCAAGGACGGGCTGATCCGGATCGCGGCCTGACGTGCGAGTCGTTCGCTCCGGTTACGGTCCAGATGTCCGCTGTTGGCGCGGTCGCGGCAGGCGGCGGCGGGCCGCGTTGGCGAGCCCGCAGCGCGCGGGCACGGCGGGGTGGCGCGGCGCGCAGCGGCCCGCGCGTAGCGGGGCGATGACGACGGCGGTCGGTGCTTCGCACCGACTTCCCTGCGCTGCTTATATGGACGCCTCCCGTGCTGCAAGGG
>CALMSQ010000584.1:0-7388 GCA_937872345.1 uncultured Burkholderiales bacterium
CCGGCGCTCGGGCTAGAATGCCGCGACTTTCGGCGCGCGGTGCGCCGCTTCCGGACACGCGATGAGCATCAAATCCGACCGCTGGATCCGCCGCATGGCGGCGCAAGGCATGATCGAGCCCTACGAGGCAGGACAGGTGCGCGAGGTCGACGGCAAGCGCATCGTGTCGTACGGCACGTCGAGCTACGGCTACGACCTGCGCTGCGCCGACGAGTTCAAGATCTTCACGAACATCAACTCGACGATCGTCGACCCGAAGAATTTCGACGAGAAGTCGTTCGTCGACTTCAAGGGCCCGGTGTGCATCATCCCGCCGAACTCGTTCGCGCTGGCGCGCACCGTCGAGTACTTCCGGATCCCGCGCAGCGTGCTAACCGTGTGCCTGGGCAAGTCGACCTACGCGCGCTGCGGCATCATCGTCAACGTGACGCCGCTCGAGCCCGAGTGGGAAGGGCACGTCACGCTCGAGTTCTCGAACACCACGCCGCTGCCGGCCAAGATCTATGCGGGCGAGGGCTGCGCGCAGGTCATCTTCCTCGAGTCCGACGAGGTCTGCGAGACCTCGTACCGCGACCGCGGCGGCAAGTACCAGGGCCAGACCGGGGTCACGCTGCCGCGCACCTGACCGGCTGCGCCGAGCCGGGCGCGCGGAGGGCGCGGTTGCGTGCGCTGCACAAAGCGGCTATATTTTTTTCCATGGCTACCCGCTTCGGCCTCGAATCCACGCTTTCCCTGACGACCCGCTCCCGGTCGTTCGGCGGCCTGCACCTGCTTGCGGTGCTGGGTCCGCTACTGCGCCCCGCGCGCTGACACCCCCTTTCCCCCTACTACCGTCGCAGTCCCCTTTGCCTCCCGCCACGAGCGGGCCGGCACCCCAGGAGCATTCAGATGGCCGACAAGCTGATCATTTTCGACACCACCTTGCGCGATGGCGAGCAAAGCCCCGGCGCGTCGATGACCCGCGAGGAGAAGCTGCGCATCGCCAAGCAACTGGAGAAGCTGCGGGTCGACGTGATCGAGGCCGGATTCGCCGCATCGTCCAACGGCGACTTCGAAGCGGTGCGCGCGATCGCCGACGCGATCAAGGATTCCACCGTCTGCTCGCTCGCGCGCGCCAACGACCGCGACATCTCGCGGGCGGCCGAGGCGCTGAAGGGCGCGAAGTCGATGCGCATCCACACCTTCATGGCGACCTCGGCGCTGCACATGGAGAAGAAGCTGCGGATGACGCCCGAGCAGGTCTACGAGCAGGTGAAGCTGGCGGTGCGCTTCGCACGCAAGTTCACCGACAACGTCGAGTTCTCGCCCGAGGACGCCAGCCGCTCGGACCCGGATTTCCTGTGCCGGGTGCTCGAGGCGGCGATCGCCGAAGGCGCGACGACGATCAACATCCCGGACACGGTCGGCTACGCCGTGCCGGAGCTGTTCGGCAACCAGCTTCGCAGTCTGCGCGAGCGGATCCCGAACTCGAGCAAGGCGATCTGGTCGGTCCATTGCCACAACGACCTCGGCATGGCGGTGGCCAATTCGCTGGCGGCCGTCAAGATCGGCGGCGCGCGCCAGGTCGAGTGCACGGTCAACGGGCTGGGCGAGCGGGCCGGCAACACGTCGCTCGAGGAGATCGTGATGGCGCTGAAGACCCGTCGCGACTACTTCGACCTCGAGGTCGGGGTCGACACGACGCAGATCGTGCCGGCGTCGAAGCTCGTCTCCAGCATCACCGGCTTTCCGGTGCAGCCGAACAAGGCCGTGGTCGGCGCCAACGCGTTCGCGCACGCCTCGGGCATCCACCAGGACGGCGTGCTCAAGCAGCGCGACACCTACGAGATCATGCGCGCCGAAGACGTGGGCTGGACCGCCAACAAGATCGTGCTCGGCAAGCTGTCGGGCCGCAACGCGTTCAAGCAGCGACTGCAGGAGTTGGGCATCGAGCTCGACTCCGAGCAGGAGGTCAACGCCGCGTTCCAGCGCTTCAAGGACCTCGCCGACCGCAAGGCAGAGATCTTCGACGAGGACATCCATGCGCTGGTGTCCGACCAGGCGGTGCACCACGAGGCCGACGAGCACTACCAGTTCGTCTCGATGGCGCAGGCCTCGGAAACCGGCGAGCGCCCGCACGCGCGGGTGACGATGACGGTGGACGGCAACGAGCAGACGAGCGAGTCCGAGGGCAACGGGCCGGTCGACGCGACCTTCAAGGCAATCGAGGCGAAGGTGGGCAGCGGCGCCGAACTGATGCTGTTCTCGGTCAACGCGATCACCACCGGCACCGAGTCGCAGGGGGAGGTCACCGTGCGGCTGGCCAAGTCGGGGCGCATCGTCAACGGCGTCGGCGCCGATCCGGACATCGTCGTCGCGTCGGCGAAGGCCTACCTCAATGCGCTGAACAAGCTGCATTCGAAGTCCGATCGCGTCAATCCGCAGGCGGGTGTCTGATGGCCGAGCGTGGGCGTAGAAGCTTCGCCGGCGCGATCGGCGCCTCGGCCCTGCTCTCGACGCTGCCGGCGGCCCCGGCGCGCGCGCAGGCCTCGGGCGAGCCGATCCGGCTCGCGGTCATCGAGGGGTTCTCGGGGCCGTTCGCCAATGCCGGCGACTCGGTCTGGCGCAACCTGCTGTTCGCGGTCGATCGCGTGAATGCGCGCGGCGGCGTGCGCATCGGCGGCAGGCAACGGCCGCTGCAGCTCGATCGGCTCGACAGCCAGGGCCAGGTCGAAGAGGCGATCGCGATGCTGCGCAAGGCGACCGACCAGCGCACGCCGTTCGTCTTGCAGGGGAACAGCTCGGCCGTCGCTGCGGCGCTGCTCGACGCGGTGTCCACGCACAACGACCGCGAGCCGGGCAACCGGGTGCTGTACCTGAACTATTCGGCGGTCGACCCGGCGCTCACCAACGAGCGCTGCAGCTTCTGGCACTTCCGGTTCGACGCACACGCCGGCATGCGGATGGCCGCGCTCGTCGATGCGCTGGCGCAGAACCGGCGCGTCCGCCGCGTCTACCTGCTGAACCAGGACTACAGCTTCGGCAGGCAGGTGGCCAGCCTGGCGCGGCAGATGATCGGCGCGAAGCGCCCCGACGTCGAGATCGTCGGCGACGAGCTCCACCCGCTCGGGCGGATCAAGGACTTCGTCCCCTATGCGGCCAAGATCAAGGCGTCGGGCGCCGACACGGTGGTCACCGGCAACTGGGGCAACGACCTGACTTTCCTGGTGCGCGCGGCGCGCGAGGTGGGCCTCGTGGCGGACTTCTACACCTTCTACGGGAACGGGCTGGGCGCGCCCGCGGCGATCGGCGAGGCCGGCGTGGGGCGGGTGCGGGCGGTTGCCGAGTGGCATCCCAACGCCGGCGCGCTGGACGCGGAGCGCATCTACCTCGACTTCCGCAGGCGCCTGCGCGACCCGCGCGAGGATTACTTCAACATGCGCCACGTGGTCATGATCGAGTTGCTGGCGGCCGCGATCGAGGCCGCCGGCACGACCGAGGCTGCCGCCGTGGCGCGCGCGCTCGAGGGACGCACCCACCGGGCGCCCCCGTACACCGCCACGATGCGCGCCGCCGACCACCAGTTGCTGACACCGTTGTATGTCTCGGTCATGGAGCGGGCGGGGCCCGCAGCCGGCCCGGGGGCCCCGAAGTACGACCTGGAGGGCAGCGGGCTGGGCTTTCGTACCGAGCTGTTCGTCGACCTCCGGGAGGCGACCCGGCCCCAGTCCTGCAAGATGCGGCGGCCGGCGAGCTGAGGCCGTTCCGGTTATAATCGAACGTTTTCGCGCCCGGCTTTCGTTGTGGGCGGGCGCGGACAGGCACGGCATCGCAACCCGGCGATGCCGCAAGTGGATGTCTCTTCACAGGGGAAACTCATGGCTGTCGCCAACATCGACAAGGCGAAGATCGTCGCCGACTACCAGCGCGGCGCGAAAGACACCGGCTCGCCCGAGGTCCAGGTCGCGCTGCTCACCGCTCGCATCGTCGAGCTGACCGATCACTTCAAGACCCACGCGAAGGACCACCATTCGCGCCGCGGCCTGCTGAAGATGGTCAGCCGCCGCCGCAAGCTGCTCGACTACCTGAAGGGTACGAACCCTTCGAGTTACAAGGCGCTGATCGAGCGACTCGGTCTGCGCGGTTGACAGAACGGACCCGAAACCCGCAAGCGAACCTTGCGGGTTTCTTGTTTTGGACTGCTGACAGGCGAACCGCGCCGCCGGACTGATCGCGCGGGCAATGTTGAAAGGAATCGAAGTGTTCGAAATCGCAAAGAAAACCTTCCAGTGGGGGGGCAACACCGTCACCATCGAGACCGGCGAGATCGCGCGCCAGGCGTCGGGGTCGGTCGTCGTGAACATGGACGACACCGTGGTGCTGGCCACCGTGGTCGCCGCGCGCAGCGCGAAGCCCGGCCAGGACTTCTTCCCGCTCACCGTCGACTACGTCGAGAAGTTCTATGCCGCCGGGCGCATTCCCGGCGGTTTCTTCAAGCGCGAAGGCCGTCCGACCGAGCGTGAGATCCTGATCTGCCGGCTGATCGACCGACCGATCCGCCCGCTGTTCCCCGAGGGCTTCTACAACGAGGTCCAGGTCATCGTTCAGGTGATGTCCAGCAATCCGGAAGTCGACAGCGACATCCCGGCGATGCTGGGCGCCTCGGCGGCGCTGGCGCTGTCGGGCATCCCGTTCGACGGCCCGATCGGCGCGGCGCGCGTCGGCTACATCGACGGCCAGTACGTGCTGAACCCCAGCGCCACCCAGATGGACAGCTCGAAGCTCGACCTGGTCGTGGCCGGCACCGACGCCGCCGTGCTGATGGTCGAGTCGGAAGCGCACGAGCTGCCCGAGGACGTGATGCTCGGCGCCGTGGTCTACGGCCACGAGCAGATGCAGACCGCGATCAAGGCGATCGACGAGCTCGTCGAGATGGCGGGCAAGCCCGCGTGGGACTGGACCCCGACGCCGAAGAACGAGGGGCTGATCGCCCGCGTCAACGAGCTGGCCGAGGCCGACATGCGGGCGGCCTACGCGCTGCGCAACAAGCAGCAGCGCATGGCGCGCATCGGCGAGATCGAAAAGGCGACCATCGCGAAGATCGTCGAGGACGCGGCCACGCACGGCCATCCGCCGCCCGACGCCAACGATCTGGGCAACATGCTGTTCGACCTGCAGTACCGCATCGTGCGCAGCCAGATCCTGGCCGGCGAGGCGCGCATCGACGGCCGCGACACGCGCACCGTGAGGCCGATCGCGATCCGCACCAGCGTGATGCCGCGCGCGCACGGCTCGGCGCTGTTCACGCGCGGCGAGACGCAGGCGATCGTCGTCGCCACGCTGGGCACTTCGCGCGACGAGCAGATCATCGACGCGATCACCGGCGAGTACCGCGAGCGCTTCATGTTCAACTACAACATGCCGCCGTTCGCCACCGGTGAAACCGGCCGCTTCGGCTCGCCGAAGCGCCGCGAAGTGGGTCACGGCAACCTCGCCAAGCGGGCGATCCGCCCCCTGCTGCCGGGCGCCGAGGAGTTCGCGTACTCGCTGCGCGTCGTCTCCGAGATCACCGAGTCGAACGGCTCGTCGTCGATGGCCTCGGTCTGCGGCGGATGCCTGGCGCTGATGGACGCCGGCGTGCCGGTGAAGGCGCACGTCGCGGGCGTCGCGATGGGGCTCATCAAGGAAGGCGGCCGCTTCGCGGTGCTCACCGACATCCTGGGCGACGAGGACCACCTCGGCGACATGGACTTCAAGGTGGCCGGCACGACCGCCGGCATCACCGCGCTGCAGATGGACATCAAGATCCAGGGCATCACGAAGGAGATCATGCAGGTCGCGCTCGCACAGGCGCGCGAGGGCCGCATGCACATCCTCGGGCTGATGCAGCAGGCGATCGGCGGGGCCCGCGAGGAGCTCTCCGACTTCGCGCCGCGCATGTACACGATGAAGATCAACCCCGAGCGCATCCGCGACGTCATCGGCAAGGGCGGCGCAACCATCCGCCAGATCACCGAGACCACCGGCACGCAGATCGACATCCAGGACGACGGTTCGATCACGATCGCTGCGGTCGACGGCGCCGCCGCCAAGCGCGCGCAGAAGATCATCGAGGACCTGACCGCCGAGGTCGAGATCGGACGGATCTACGAGGGCACCGTCCTGAAGATCCTCGACTTCGGCGCGATCGTGCAGGTGATGCCGGGCCGCGACGGGCTGCTGCACGTCTCGCAGATCGCCAACGAGCGCGTCAACCAGGTCTCCGACTACGTGAAGGAAGGCCAGGTCGTGCGCGTCAAGGTGATCGAGGCCGACGACAAGGGGCGCCTGCGCCTGTCGATGAAGGCCGTGACGCCCGAAGAGGCCGCCCAGTCGGCGAGCTGATCGACGTAGCGGCCGGAGCATCCGGCCGGCCTGCAGAAAGCCCGCCTCGGCGGGCTTTTTTCTTGCTCGCCCGGGCCTGTGAAGTCAGGCCGGCTTCCAGCGCGACGATCGATCGTCCAGCGTCGCGCGTCGCTCGTCGCGCAGCTTGAGCAGGTGCGCGGTGAGCGAGCGCCTGGCGACCGGGTGCAGCAGCGGGTCGACGTCGTCGTAGGCGAGCACCACCAGCTCGTCGAGCGTGCCGCCGCCCAGGCGGTCGAGCGCGTCGACGACCTTCGCTTCGCGCGCCATGCGGTGCGCGATCAGCCGCGCGATCTCGGTTTTCGCGCGTGCGATCACGTGACCGTGCGCGGGCAGGATGAACTCGAACGGCTCCGCGGCCAGCCTCTGCAGCGATGCGACGTAGGCGCGCATGTCGCCGTCCGGCGGGTCGACGACCGTCGTCGAACCGTTGAGGATGTGGTCGCCGGAAAACAGCAGCCCGTCCTCCTCGAGCAGCAGGCACACGTGGTGCTCGGCATGGCCGGGCGTGTGCAGCGCCCGGAGCGTCGAGTCGCCGACTTTCAGGCGTGCACCGTCCTCGAGGGTCTCGTCGGGGCGGAAGGTCCAGGCCGGATTGAAGTGCGGTCCGCTCGGCCGGCCGACGATGCGCGCGCCGGTGAGCCGCTGCAGGGGCGCCGCGCCGGGTGCGTGATCTGGGTGTGCGTGCGTGCAGACGATCGTCTTCAGGCCGTCGCCGACGAAAGCGGCGATCCGGTCGATGTGCTCGGCGTCGTCCGGGCCCGGATCGACGACCAGCCAGTCGCCCGGCGTGCCGACGATGTACGTATTGGTGCCGGGGCCGGTCATCCGGCCCGGGTTCGGCGCAGTCAGTCGATGGACGTGCCGCAGCAGCGGCACGACGCGCTCGGACTGCCAGTCCAGCGAGTGATGGAGGCCTCCATCCGGAGTGACCAGCTCGAGTTCGCCGAACGGCAGTTCCTCCTCGCTGAAGCGCTCGATGCGCCCGCGAAGCCAGCCCCCGCGAG
>CALMSQ010000585.1:0-2042 GCA_937872345.1 uncultured Burkholderiales bacterium
GAATTGAACGGCCAGCCGCGCACGATGCGCATCGAGAAGGCGGGCGCGGCGCGCGCGCCCCGGCGCGTGCAGGCCGAGTCGGGCAACCCGGCGCACGTGCCGGCGCCGATGCCGGGGATGATCGTCACGGTCGCGGTGAAGTCCGGGCAATCGGTGCGCGCCGGCGATCCGCTGGTGTCGATCGAAGCGATGAAGATGGAGACGCAGCTTCGCGCCGAGCGCGACGGAACGGTCCGCGCGGTCCACGTGAAGCCCGGCGAGACGGTCGCGGCGCACGACCTGCTGCTCGAATACTGACTGGGAGCCCCGCATGTACGTCCCGTCGCACTTCCAGCCGAACGACGACGCGCTGGTCGACGAACTGATCGACGACTACTCTTTCGCGACACTGGTGTCGCAGCGCGACGGCGAGCCCTTCGCCACGCACTTGCCGCTGATGCGCGAGCGCCGCGACGGACGCACGGTGCTCGTGGGCCATCTGGCGCGGGCCAACCCGCATTGGCGCGCGTTCGACGACGCCACGGTGATGGCGATTTTCCAGGGCCCGCACGGTTACGTGTCGCCGCGCTACTACGTGTCGCCGAACCTGGTGCCGACCTGGAATTACGCGGCGATCCATTGCTATGGGCGCGTGCGGATCGTCGACGACGCCGCGCAGACGCGGGCGATCCTCGCGAAGCTGGTCGAGCGCTACGAGGGCGGTCGCGCCGGGCGCTGGACGATGTCGCTCGATGCGGCGTTCGAGGCGAAACTGGTCGCGGCGATCGTGGCGTTCGAGATCGACGTCGAGCGCATCGAGGCGAAATTCAAGCTCAGCCAGAACCGCGCCGCGGCCGATCGGCGCTCGCTGCTCGCGGCGCTCGACGCCGATGCGGGCGCGGCCGAACTCGCGGCGCTCACGCGCCGGGTGCTCGCGCCGACTGACGAGCAGAACGACTGACGCCCGCAGCGGAATCCGCCAACCGGCGCCTCCGGACGAACCCCGAACGTCGTGTCCGAAAACGGCGAGTCGTGGAGCGGACCGCGGCGCATAATCCGCCCATGCTTCCCGATCCCGATGCCTGCTATGCGGCGCTGCTCGCGCACGACGCGCGCTTCGACGGGCGCCTGTACGTCGGCGTGCGCTCGACCGGCGTCTATTGCCGGCCGGTGTGCCGCGTGCGCACGCCGAAGGCCGAGAACTGCCGCTTCTTCGCGAGCGCCGCGGCGGCCGAGAGCCACGGCTTCCGCCCGTGCCTGCGCTGTCGCCCCGAGCTCGCGCCCGGACGCGCCGGCATCGACATCGGTTCGCGGCTCGCCCAGGGCGCGGCGCGCCTGATCGAGGCGGGCGAGCTCGATCGCCATGGCGTCGAAGGCGTCGCTGCGCGCGTGGGCACCAGCTCGCGGCACCTGCGTCGCGTGTTCGCCGCCGAGTTCGGGGTGACGCCGCTCGAATATGCGCAGACGCAGCGGCTGCTGCTCGCCAAGCGGCTGCTCACCGACACTGCGCTGCCGGCCACCGAGATTGCCGCCGCATCGGGATTCCGCAGCCTGCGGCGATTCAATGCGGCCTTCCGCGAACGCTACCGGCTCAGTCCGACGATGTTGCGCGCGAGGGCCGGCGCCAAGGCGGCTGCGGCGATGCGCTTCCGGCTCGCCTATCGGCCGCCCTGCGACTGGCCGCGGTCGATGGCATTCCTCGCGGCCCGCACGATCGAGGGCGTCGAGGTCGTGGGCGCCGGCGCCTATCGGCGCACCGTGCGCTGGCAGGCCGGCCCGCACGAGCTTCGCGGCTGGCTTGCGGTGCGACCGATGCCGTCGCGCGCGCTGCTCGAGGTGGAGTTGTCGGCGTCGCTGGCCGGTGCAATCCCGCCGATCCTGCAACGGATTCGCGACGTCTTCGACCTCGATTGCGAGCCCGCGCAAGTGCAGCGCGTCGTCCCGGGCCCGTCGAGCGGCGGCGGGCCGATGCGCCTGATCGGCGCCTTCGACGGCTTCGAGCTCGCGGTGCGCGGCATCGTCGGCCAGCAGATCACGGTGAAGGCGGCGCGCACCCTCGTCGG
>CALMSQ010000586.1:0-7886 GCA_937872345.1 uncultured Burkholderiales bacterium
GCGCGTGGTCGCGCGCCTGCGACCGGATGGCCAGGGTGCTGAACGACGACGTGCTCGCACTGATTGCGCGGGTCGCGATCGCCGCCATCTTCTGGATGTCGGGCCGCACGAAGGTCGACGGGTGGCTCGGCGTGTCGGCCGGCACCTACCAGCTGTTCGCCGACGAGTACCGGGTGCCGCTGCTGCCGCCGGAGCTCGCGGCCCACCTGGCCACCTACGCCGAGCACCTGTTCCCGGTCCTGCTGGTGCTCGGCCTCATGACCCGCGCATCGGCGCTGGCACTGCTCGGCATGACCGCCGTGATCCAGGTCTTCGTCTACCCCGATGCCTGGCCGACGCACCTGTCGTGGGCCGGCCTGCTCGCGCTGCTGGTGGCGCGCGGCGCAGGCTCGGTGTCGGTGGATCGACTGATGGGCATCCGCTGAGCGCGCACTCAGGCGATCGATCGCTGTCGGCCCGGGACGACGATCATCGCCATCCCGGCGAGCGCGAACGCGAGGCCGGGCACGAACAGCACCGACAGGGCTTCGCCCAGCAGCCACTGCGCGAACAACGCGGCGAAGATCGGGATGCTCAGCGAGATGCAGGCGGTCACCACCGCCGCCAGCCGGCGCGACGCCACGGCGAAGCCGATCGTCGGCACGGCAGTGCACAGGACGCCCAGCCCGAGCAGCAGCGCGATCTTCGTCTCCCACGGGCCGACGGCGGCCTGCGGCTCCAGCAGCGCCGCGGCCGATCCGGCCACGATCACGCCGACCGCAAGCGTCAGCACCGACAGTGCGACCGAATCGGGTGCGCGCCCGCGCTGCGCCAGCGCGTTGTAGTACGTTGCATAGACCGCGGTCAGCGCCGCCGCGCAGGCCGCGAGGCCGTCGCCCGCGAGGCGGGCGCCCGTCGGCGCGGCGCCCGGCGACCAGCCCGGCGCAACGACGATCGCGATTCCAGAGAGCGCAAGCAGCGCGCCGGCCGCCTGGCGTCGCCGCACCGGCTCGCCGCGCAGGCGCCTGATCGACAGCACGAAGACCGGCGACGTGCTGAGCAGCACCGCCACTTCCGCCACCGGGGCCAGCTGGAACGCCGCGGTCGCCAACAGGTAGTAGCCGACCAGCAGCGATGCGAGGGCGTAGGCGCTCGCCTGTTTCGCGACGACGCCCAACGCGCGCCGCATCGTCGGCGCAATGCCGAGCATCGGCAGCAACACGACGAGCGCGATCGCCAGCCGCATCGCGGTCAGCGTGAGCGGCGGCAGCGACGGCAGCAGTCGCACGAACACGCCGGTGAGCCCCCAGAGCAAGGCGGTCAGCCCGGCGGTGGCCAGCGCGCCGATGTCGAAAGCCGCGGTGCGGCGCATGTGAGCCCCTTGGGGCGTCGTGGACGGATGCGGGATTTGAAAGGCGGCGCGACACCCGGTCAAGCCCGGCGGGGCCGAATCCGGGATCCGGCGCTTCCCCCGTGAGAGGATTCCGGAATGCTGAACACGATCCGTGAATTCTTCGAGCGCCACATCGCGGCGACGTCGAGCGGCACGCCACGGCACACGATCGAGCTGGCCACCGCTGCGCTGCTGGCCGAGGTCGTGCGCATCGACGGCCACAGCGGCGACGCCGAGCGGGCGATCGCGCTACGCGCGATCAACGAAAAGCTGGGCCTGTCGCCCGGCGAGGCCGCCACGCTGCTCGACCTCGCGTCGCAGGAGATGCGCCAGGCGACCGACTACTTCCAGTTCACGTCGCTGATCAACCGCCACTTCGGGCAGGAGCAGAAGGTGCGGATGATCGAGCTGATGTGGCGGGTAGCCTACGCCGACGGCCGGCTCGACGACCACGAGCTGCACCTGATCCGCCGGATCGCCGACCTGCTCCACGTTCCCCACCGCGACTTCATCGCCACCAAGCTGCGCGCACAACGCGCGAACGGCGACTGACGCCGCGGGCGCCTCGCGCGCCCCGGCGGTCAGCGGCGACCGACGCCCGTCACGACTGGCCGCCCAGCAGCGCGGCGTGATGCCGCAGGTGGTCTTCGACGAAGGTCTGCACGAACCAGTATCCGTGCCCGTAACCCTCGCGCAGGTTCAGCCTGATCGGCGTCCCCGAAGCCCTGCACGCCTCGACCAGCCGGTCCGGCAGCAGCTGCAGCGACAGGTACTCGTCGGCCGTTCCCTGGTCCACCAGGATCGTCGTGCCGAAGCCGCGCCGCGCGGCGAGCTCGGTTGCGTCGTACTGCGCCCACTCGGCGCGGTCTTCGCCGAGATAGCCGCCGAACGCCTTCTGTCCCCATGGGCACTGCGAGGGCGCGGCGATCGGCGCGAATGCCGAGACGGACCGGTAGCGGTCGGGGTTGCGCATCGCGCAGACCAGCGCCCCGTGCCCGCCCATCGAGTGGCCGAAGATGCCCTGCGCGTCGGACGCGGGAAACCGCTGCGCGACCAGCGCCGGCAGCTCCTGCGTGACCCAGCTGTACAGGTGGTAGTGCTTCGACCACGGCGCGAAGGTGGCGTCGACGTAGAACCCGGCGCCCAGCCCGAAGTCCCAGTGCGCATCGTCGCCCGGCAGGCGCACCCGCGGGCTGGTGTCGGGGGCGACCAGCATCAACCCCAGTTCGGCGGCCACGCGCTGCGCGCCCGCCTTCATCATGAAGGTCTCCTCGGTGCAGGTCAGTCCGGCCAGGTAGTACAGCACCGGCACGCGCCTGGACGACGCCTGCGGGGGCCGGTACACCGAGAAGCGCATCGGCGCACGGCAGAGGGTCGAGGCGTGCGAGTAGAAACCCTGCACGCCGCCGAAGCAGGCGTGCTCGGCGATCACGCGGAAGTCGTCGCCACCCGCCATCAGTAGACCACCACGCTGCGGATCGACTCGCCGCGGTGCATCAGGTCGAACGCGTCGTTGATCCGCTCGAGCGGCATCGTGTGCGTGATCAGGCTGTCGATGTCGATCTTCCCTTCCATGTACCAGTCGACGATCTTCGGCACGTCGGTGCGGCCGCGCGCGCCGCCGAACGCGGTGCCCTTCCAGACGCGCCCGGTGACCAGCTGGAACGGACGCGTCGCGATCTCCTGCCCGGCGCCGGCCACGCCGACGATCACCGACACGCCCCAGCCGCGGTGGCAGCACTCGAGCGCCTGGCGCATCAGCTGGACGTTGCCCACGCACTCGAAGCTGTAGTCGGCGCCGCCGTCGGTGAGCTCGACCAGGTGCGCGACCAGGTCGCCCTGCACGTCCTTCGGGTTCACGAAGTGCGTGAGCCCGAACGTGCGCGCCAGCGCCTCGCGCGCCGGGTTCAGGTCGACGCCGATGATTTTCCCGGCACCGACCATGCGCGCCCCCTGCACGACGTTCAGGCCGATGCCGCCCAGGCCGAAGACGACGACGTTGGCGCCCGGCTCGACCTTCGCGGTGTTGATCACCGCGCCCAGGCCGGTGGTGACGCCGCAGCCGATGTAGCAGACCTTGTCGAACGGCGCGTCCTCGCGGATCTTCGCCACCGCGATCTCGGGCAGCACCGTGTAGTTCGCGAACGTGGAGCAACCCATGTAGTGGTGGATCTTCCTGCCGCCGATCGAGAAGCGGCTCGTGCCGTCGGGCATCACCCCCTTGCCCTGCGTGGCGCGGATCGCGGTGCACAGGTTCGTCTTGCGCGACAGGCACGACTTGCACTGCCGGCACTCGGGCGTGTAGAGGGGGATCACGTGGTCGCCCTTCTTCACCGAGGTGACGCCGGGGCCGACGTCGACGACGACGCCCGCGCCCTCGTGCCCGAAGATCGCCGGGAACAACCCCTCGGGGTCGGCGCCCGATCGCGTGAACTCGTCGGTGTGGCACACGCCGGTGGCCCGGATCTCGACCAGCACCTCGAAGGCGCGCGGCCCGTCGAGCTGCACGGTCTCGATGACCAGCGGCTTTCCGGGTTCGTAGCTGACTGCGGCACGCACGTCCATCGGTCGTCTCCTCTCTGGGCTGGGCCGCGCCGATTATCGGGCATCATGATGTCCCCGATCCAGCCGAGGAATCCCGCCATGCCGATTTCGATGTACGACGCCAGCGTTCCGGTCTACACGCAGATGCTGGGTGCGCTCGACAAGGTCCTCGCGAAGGCCGAGGCGTACGCGCAGGCGCGGAAGATCGACCCGAAGGTGCTCGGGCAGGCGCGCCTGTTCCCCGACATGCTGCCGCTGGTCTCGCAGGTACGCATCGCCTGCGACACCGCGAAGCTGGGGCTCGCGCGCATCACGGGCCTGGAGGCGCCGAAGTACGAGGACAACGAGCAGACGATCGCCGAGCTGCGTGAGCGCATCGCGAAGACGCTCGCCTTCATCGCCAGCGTGCCGCGCGAGAAGGTCGACGGCCAGGAAGACCGCGACGTCGTCGTGCCGCTGCGCGATCGCAAGCTCGAGTTCAAGGGCCAGGTGTTCCTGCTGCACTGGTCGTTGCCGAACTTCTTCTTCCACGTGACGACCGCCTACGACCTGCTGCGGCACAACGGGCTGGAGATCGGCAAGTCCGATTACCTGGGCCGCGCCTGAGGCGGCCGGGCTCGCGCCGCGCGGGGCGACGCCGGCGCCTGCGAGGACGCGTCGCCCGAGGCGGCGATCGACCAGGCTGCGCCCGTGTCCTGCGCCAGCACATCAGCGAGCCAGGGCAGCGCGATGCGCAGCGCGCGCTCCAGCGTCCATGGCGGATTGACCACGAACACGCCGCTGCCGTGCAGGCCCAGGCCGTCGGGAGAAGGCGAGCGCACCGTGAGCGTCGCGTGCACCCAGCGCAGCCCCGGCTGCCGCTCGAGCCTGCGCGCCATCTCGGCGGGCTCGCGGCGCTGGACCTGCGGATACCAGATCGCGTAGCAGCCCGTCGCGAAGCGCCCGAGCGCGTCGCGCAACGTCGCGACGACGCGCGGGTAGTCGCGCTTGTCCTCGTACGACGGATCGATCAGCACGAGCGCCCGGCGCGGCGGTGGCGGCAGCAGCGCCTTGAGTCCGTCGAACCCGTCCTCGCGCCGCACGATCGTTCGGCGCGCCGCATCGCGGCCCGCCTCGGCGACGTTGCCTGCCAGCACGCCGACCTCGTTCGAATGCATCTCGAACAGCCTGAGCCGGTCGTCAGGGCGCAGGTGGGCGAGCGCGATGAAGGGCGACCCCGGGTAGTGCCGCAGCGCGCCGTCGGGATTCGCCGCGCGGACGACGTCGAGGTAGTCGGCCACCGGCGCGGGCGCGTCGGTGCGCGACCACACCCGCACGATGCCGTCGGCGAACTCGCCACGCTTCGCGGCCCACTCGCCTTCGAGCGAATACAGGCCCGCACCCGCGTGCGTGTCGATCACCCAGAACGGCGTGGCCTTCGCCGCGAGGTGCCGCAGCAGGTGCACCAGCACGACGTGCTTGAGCACGTCGGCGTGGTTGCCCGCATGGAAGGCGTGGCGATAGCTGAACATGCCCCGGATCATGCCCGATCCGGGGACCGGGCGCGCCCGGCTCAGTCGAACGACATGCTCAGTTTCGCCCAGACGAAGCGGCCCGGTTCGTTCACGCGCGTGGTCGGCGCGTCGTAGCCGGCCACCGCGGCCGCCGCCCGGCTGATGTGCTCGGCGTAGGTGCGGTCGAACACGTTGTCGATGCCGGCCGAGAGCAGCGCGCGCTTGCCGATCCGGTAGCTCGCGTTGAGCGCCAGCGTCGCGAAGCCCCCACTCGGCCCGATGTCCTGCCCGACGATGCTTCCGTAGTTCACCTGAACGCGGTCTTGCCGACGCACGACCCGTGCGAGCCCGCCGAACGTCCATGCGCCGGTCTCGTAGCTCAGGCCGAGCTTCAGCTCGTCGGGCGGCGTCTGGGCGAGCGGCACGTTCATCGTGTCGTTGTCGGCACGAACGTGCGCGTAGCTGCCGCGCAGCGTCCACGGCGCGGCGATGCGCCACGCAAGGTCGGCCTCGAAGCCGTAGCGTGTCGCGTCGACGTTGAAGGTCGTGCACTTGGCCGGATTCGAGCCGCACGACCCCATCGCCGCCGGGTTGACGTAGGTGAGCACGTAGTCGTCGATGCGCGAGTAGAACGCCGACAACGACCCGGTCAGGTTGCGCTCGGTCCAGACGAGGCCGGCGTCGAGCTGCGTGTTGCGCTCCGGATCCAGGCTGCGCGTGGCCGTCAGGCCGTTGTAGGTCGTCGCCTCCCAGTGGTCCATCGGCCGCTCGCCGCGGCCCACGCCGACGTAGGCGGTCGCCGGCCGCCCCGCGAGGTCGTGCTCGTAGCGCACGAAGCCGCTCGAGAGCGTCGCATCGGCGCTGCCCATCGCCGCGCCGCTGGCGGGATTGAAGCGATCGGCCGAGTAGCGGTCGATCCGCAGGCCGGCGACCAGGCGATCGGCCTGCGACAGCGTCCACGCCACCTCGCCGAACGCGCCGGTGGTGGTCGATTCGAAGTCCTTGTTGCGCGGCCGCGAATCGACGCTCACGAGCGCCGGCCCGCTGTACGAGCGCACCGTGTGCGTGTTGTCCTGCTGGTCCACGCCCAGCGTGAGCGCCGATGCGTCGGTCACCGCGAGCTCGGCGATCGCGCGCAGGCCGACCGTCTCGCGGTCCGGGTTGTTCCACGAATACGCGGCCGTCGGCGGCTTGGTGCGCAGCGTGTAGTTGTCCATCACGTGGTCGATGTAGTTCCAGTTGACCTGCGCCTCGAGCTTGCGCAGCAGCGGCGAGACCCGCTTCTTCTGCAGCTTCAGCCCGACGCCGTCGCGGTCGAACACGCTGCCGTCCATCATCCGGTCGGCATAGGCGGCCTGCGCCTCGCTGTGGATCGCCGACAGTTCGACGCGGGTGTCGTCGTCCGGCGTCCAGCCGCCCTGCAGGCCGAGGCTGCGACGCTCGAAGAACGAGTGGATCGTGCGCCCGTCGCCGTCGCGGTAGTCGTCGGATTCCGAGTGCGTCGCGGTGGCGCGCAGGAATCCGTCGGGCGTGCCATAGGTCGCGTCGGCGACGCCGTCGAGCCGCCCCCACGAGCCCGCCATCAGGCTGCCGGTCGCGCGCACGCCGGGGCGGGCGAAGCGCGGCGTGTCGCGCTCGAACAGCACGACTCCGGCCAGGTTGCCGTTGCCGTACAGCACGGTCTGCGGCCCCTTGATGACGCGCACGCGGTCGAAGGTCTCCGGAAACACGTAGGCGGTCGGCGGATCCATCCGCATGCCGCAGCCGCCGTGGAACTCGGCGCCGTCGAGCAGCACGTTCAGCCGCGAGCCCGCCAGGCCGCGCAGCACGGGGTCGCCGTCGGTGCCGCCCTTGCGGATCACGCTGAAGCCGGGGATGTTCTTCAGGAAGCTCGCGCCGTCGCTGGCGGGAACCGGCTGTTGGGGCGCTTTCGGATCGGTGTCGATCACCAGGGGCGCGCGCATCTGCGGCGCGGTGACGACGACTTCGTCGAGGGTCGGGTCGGCGGCGTGGACCGCGAGCGGGAGCGCGGCGATGGCAGCGGCCACCGCAGTACGAGTGAAGGGCATGTTCTCTCCGGAACTGGAAGCGGCGCACGTGCGCGATGCCGCGCCGGCGTGCTGGCCGGGTCTGCAGGGGATGGCGGCGCGCACGCCGGATGCGTGGCGCGGCCGAGGGTCTTCAGGGACGGGTCAGGCGCGCGAAGGCGGGGCGCGCGGCTGCGCCGCGAACCGTGCGAGGCGAGGAGCAAGGGCCCGGAGGAACGCCGGCGGCGCCGACTCGGCGCCGTCGATGGGTCGAACCGCCTGCGCGATCGCCGTCGGCAACGCAACCGCGCTTGCGTGCGACAGGCAATAGGGACAGTGCTCGAAGCGCAGCGCCCTGTGACCCGCGGGGGCCGGGCGCGGATCGGCCTGTCCGGTCGCGCCGGGAACCACGGCGATGCCGTCGGCAGTGCAGACCTCGGCGAGCGCCCC
>CALMSQ010000587.1:0-2337 GCA_937872345.1 uncultured Burkholderiales bacterium
GTCAGTGGCATCGACGAGTGCAGCGATTCGAGAAGCGCTGCCAGCGAGTGCTCGGGGCTTTGGAGCCAGAATCCGATCGGGGCTTGGGAAGGCTGGAACGTCGCCCACTTCCCGGTTCCGACGGGACGAAGTACGGCCAGGCAGACGGTCTCGCCGCCGCTGGTGCACCTGAACAGCATTTCGTCGCCCGCTGCGAATACGCTCAGTGCGGCTGCGAGGAAGTCGGCATGCAGCAGGGGCGATGCGTCGAGTGCGGTATGCAGCTGATGCCACGCGCCATCGAGTGGCTTGTTGCGATCGATTCGCTCACGTGTCCACAGATACATGGGGTCGGCCTTCATGCGTTACGGGGGCGCGTCATGCGAGCGCCTGGACGGCGCCTGCGACCGTCGCGATGATCCACGCGAGTTCGCCCGGGGTCAGACTCTGGTGGCAGGGCAGTTGTATGAGATCGCTGTGAAATCGGTCGGTGTTCCCGCACCGTGACTCGCCAGTTCCCGGATGGCAGGTTTCCCAGCGATAGGCTGGCACACCCAATCGCTTCAACTCCGGATAGACAGCCTCGCCGTTTTCGACTTCCATCGCAAAGACATATGGCACATCACCGGCTCCGAGAGCCACGATCGGGAACCGGATGCCGCGGACATCGCCCAGCCCCTCGTGCAGAGCCGTCCAGTTCGAGCGCCGTGCGGATGCGTGCCTGTCGCGACGGACCCTGTATGGCCAGGCCCGCGACACCGCGCAGGCCGAGAGGTCGAGATGTTCGGGTTCGAATTCGACGCCGCCGTGCCGCGATGCGGGGAGCTTGCCTCGAGTCTCGGGATTGGCGCGTCCGTTGCGCCAGCGCTTCGCGAGCGAAATGGCGGTGTTCAGCGCGCCGGCTGCCCAGGAGCGGCGCCCGTACTCGGCGGCGTAGTCGATCATGTCGGCGACTCCGCGGAGTTCATCGCGCAAACCGACGCGATGCGCCTTGATGGTCGAGATGTCGTGACGGCGGCTTGCGAGGACGCCGCCGTCGAGCACGGGGAAGAACTTCGGCAGGCTTGCGATCACGTAGTCGCTGTGCACCCCCATCATCGGCGCTGCGCCGACATTGAAGAAGGCGTGCGCACAGTCCTCGATGACGATCCACCTCTGATCGGTAGCCATGCGTGATACCGATTCGAGCGAGCGTAGATGTCCGAAGTATTGCGGGACAAGGATGGCCCGGATTCCGGGCCTGCACAGACCTTCGATGTCAGCCAGGTCGATCGAGAGATCGTCCCGAATCCGATACGGGACGAGTTCCGCGCCGAGCCATGCGAACGGCTCGATCATCGATTCGCAGTGGTAGGAAGGCACGAGCACTGCGTCGCCCGACCGGATCGACGAGAGCCGGGCTGCGTGGGCCAACGCGGTGCGGCCGTTGGTGAACCACGACACGCTGGGCAGGTCGATCACGGCGGAGACGGGCGTCCCAGGCGCGTTGGGAGGGCGGACCCGTCCCAAGGTCGGACGCACGGGGACTCGTGGCCTGACGCTTCGATAGGTGTCGTCGCGCGCGGGCGACGACATCCGGAGCGCCTCAGTCACGCCACTTTCCCGCCCGCTTGAGCTTGTCGCGCAGCCCGGGAAACGGAATCCCCATGGAGTAGGCGCGCTTCGCAAACGCAAGCGAGCGATCGAAGTCCTTGAGATCGAAGTAGGCGAGCCCGAGGTTGTAGACGACCTGTGAGTCGTTGGATCCTCGTTCCTCCGCAACCTTGAGATGGACCCGCGCCTCGTCGTTGCGTCCCTCGCGGATCAGGAACACCGCGTACAGGCCCCGGACGACGGCGTCGTCCGGTCGGAAGCGGATCGCGCGGTCGTAGTAGCACTCCACCGGATAGAGGGCGCCCGGCGGCTTGGTGTTCTTCGTGCGCTCCGCGAGCCGGGTCATGGCATAGAGCGCGCGCGGATGATTCGGGAAGGCGCGCAACGTGTAGTCGATGTCGGCGCCGAGCACGCCGCGGTTTCCGCGCTGGAGCGTTTCGACCGACGGGGTGAAGTGCGCACCCTCGACGAGCCTGCGGTCGGCCGGGGGCGCGGTACGGTAGTCGAACGGCCCGAAGGCATTTTCGAGCGGGCCGCAGATCCCCATCACGTTGGATCCGAGCCCCTCGGTCTGCGCCACGGACGGAGCAGAGGAGACCGCGACCGCAAGCGGCAGCGCGAACGCCAGGCAGCGCCTAAGCATCGGCCAGTTTCCCCGAGACGAATTCCCGGAGCGTCGAGAACGTCCCGAAGACTTCCGCGCTGATCTCGTCGTCCTCGACATGGATACCAAGCTCCTCTTCGATCGCCGTCAGGATGCCGACC
>CALMSQ010000588.1:0-4383 GCA_937872345.1 uncultured Burkholderiales bacterium
CTGCAACTCGCCCGGCTGCGCGACACGGTCAGGAACGCCTGGGAGAACGTGCCGCTGCACCGCTCGCGCCTGGACGCGGCGGGCGTGAAGCCCGAGGACATCGGTTCGCTCGACGACGTGCAGCGGCTGCCGTTCACGCTGAAGACCGACCTGCGCGACCACTATCCGTTCGGCATGTTCGCGCGGCCGCTCGGCGAACTCGCGAGGCTGCACGCGTCCTCGGGAACGACCGGCAAGCCGACGGTCGTCGGCTACACGCAGGGAGATCTCGACAACTGGGCCGACCTGATGGCGCGCTCGCTGTACTCGGGCGGCGCCCGGCGCGGCGACGTGGTCCACAACGCGTACGGCTACGGGCTGTTCACCGGCGGGCTGGGCGCGCACTACGGCGCGGAGCGCCTCGGCGGTGTCGTCGTGCCGATGTCGGGCGGTTCCACCGAGCGGCAGGTCTCGCTGATCATGGACTTCAAGGCGCGCGTGCTGTGCTCGACGCCGTCGTACGCGCTGGCCATCGCCGAGTTGGCCGAGCAGCAAGGCATCGACCTGGCGAAGGACTCCGCGCTCGCGGTCGGCATGTTCGGCGCCGAGCCCTGGAGCGACGCGATGCGCCGCGAGATCCAGTCGCGCCTGGGCATCCGCGCGGTCGACATCTACGGGCTGTCCGAGATCATGGGCCCGGGCGTGGCCTGCGAATGCGAGCACCACGCCGGCCTGCACGGCTGGGAGG
Organism: uncultured Burkholderiales bacterium; assembly: GCA_937872345.1. GTDB lineage: Bacteria > Pseudomonadota > Gammaproteobacteria > Burkholderiales > Burkholderiaceae_E > Zeimonas. The sequence goes on from CALMSQ010000588.1 coordinate 728, forward strand.
ATCACTTCCTGTTCGAGGTCATCGATCCCGACACGGGGCGCCGCATGCCCGAGGGCGAGGCCGGCGAGCTGGTGATCACCACGCTCACCAAGCAAGCGCTGCCGATGCTGCGCTACCGCACGCGCGACATCACCCGGATCACGAGCGCGCCGTGCGATTGCGGGCGCACGCACCTGCGGATCCTGCGCGTCACCGGCCGCAACGACGACATGCTGATCATCCGCGGCGTCAACGTCTATCCGTCTCAGGTCGAAGCGGTGCTGGTCGGCCTGCAGAACATCGCCCCGCATTACCAGCTCGTCGTCGAGCGCCACGGAACCCTCGACCACGTGACCGTGGAGACCGAGGCGCAGCCCGGCGTCGATGCCGCCGACTACGATCGCATCGCGCGGCAGGTGGCGCACCAGATCAAGTCGCTGCTCGGCATCACCACCGACGTCGTCGTCAAGCGCCCGGGCGAGATCCCCCGCTCGCAGGGCAAGGCGGTGCGCGTGCGCGACCTGCGACCCAAAGGAGCCTGACATCATGGCAAAGCGACTGCTGGCATTGACGGTAAACGGGCGCCCCCGCGAGGACGCGGTCGCCGACCACGCGCTGCTCATCGACTACCTGCGCGACACGGTCGGCCTGACCGGCACCAAGCAGGGGTGCGACGGCGGCGAATGCGGCGCCTGCACGGTGCTGGTCGACGGCCAGACGCGGCTCGCCTGCATCACGCTGGCCGCGAGCTGCGCGGGCAAGCGCGTCGAGACGATCGAGAACCTCGCCGCGGGGGGACGCATGAGCCGGCTGCAGCAGGCGTTCCACGAGAACCTCGGCACGCAGTGCGGCTTCTGCACCCCGGGGATGATCATGGCCTCGGAAGCGCTGCTGCGCCGCAACCCCAACCCGGGCGACGCCGAAATCCGCGACGCCCTGTCGGGCAACCTGTGCCGCTGCACCGGTTACGTCAAGATCATCGAATCGGTGAAAGCCGCCGCAGGGGAGTGAGACCATGAATCCGACCGCAACCCTGGACGCCGGCGCCTCGTCGGCCGAGCTTCGCGGCGCGGGTCGCGGCGAGCATCCGGTCGGCCAGCGCACCCCGCTGATCGACGGCATCGAGAAGGTGACCGGACGCGCGCGCTATACCGCCGACATCCCGTTCGGCGAGACGCTGGTGGGCAAGATCCTGCGCAGCCCGATCGCGCACGGCGTGATCCGCGGGATCGACACCGCCAGGGCACGCGCGATGCCCGGCGTGCGCGCCGTCGTCACCGGCGAGGACTTCGCCGCGCCCTATGGGGTGATCCCGATCGCGCAGAACGAATGGCCGCTCGCGCGCGGCAAGGTCCGCTATCGCGGCGAGCCGGTGGCCGCGGTGGCGGCGATCGACGACGCCACCGCCGAGGCTGCGCTGGCGGCGATCGTGCTCGACATCGAGCCGCTTCCGGCGTACTTCAGCGCGGCCGACGCCCGCGCGCCCGGCGCGACGCTGCTGCACGAGAAGAAGGCCGGCAATGTCGAGCGCGAGGTCGACCACACCTTCGGCGACGTCGACGCGGGCTTCGCCGCGGCCGACCTCGTGCGCGAGCACACGTTCCACTACGCCGAGGTCTCGCACGGCCAGATCGAGCTCAATGCGGCGGTCGCCGCCTACGAGCCCGAGCGCGACCGCCTGACCACCCACTCCGTCACGCAGGTGCCCTACTACCTGCACCTGACGCTCGCGCAGTGCCTGGGCATGGACAGCTCGCGAATCCGCGTCGTGAAGCCCTTCGTCGGCGGCGGCTTCGGACACCGCGTCGAGCCGCTGAACTTCGAGATGGTGACGGCGGCGCTCGCGCGCGCCGCCGGCGGCACGGTGCGCATCGAGCAGTCGCGCGAGGACAGCTTCCTCACGCACCGCGGCCGCCCCGAAACCGACATCCGCCTCAGGATCGGCCTGAAGAAGTCCGGCGAGATCACCGCCGTCGACTGCGAGATCGTCCAGCGCGGCGGAGCGTACGGCGGATACGGCCTGGTCACGATCCTGTACGCGGGCGCGCTGCTGCACGCGATCTACCGCATGGGCGCAGCGAAGTACCGCGGCTACCGCATCTACACCAACACGCCGCCGTGCGGCGCGATGCGCGGGCACGGGGCGGTCGACGCACGCCACGCGTTCGAGACCCTGCTCGACCGGATGGCCGAGGAGCTCGGGCTCGATCCGTTCGCGGTGCGGCGCGCCAACCTGATCACCCCGCCCTACCGGACCCTGAACGACCTGCAGGTCAATTCGTACGGCATCCCGGAGTGCCTCGACTGGGTCGAGCAGGCCTCGGGCTGGAAGGAGCGACACGGCAAGCTGCCGCGTGGGCGCGGCCTGGGCATGGCCTGCTCGCACTACGTGTCGGGATCGGCCAAGCCGGTGCACTGGAGCGGCGAGCCGCACGCGGTCATCAACCTGAAGCTCGACTTCGACGGCGGCATCACGATCCTCACCGGCGCCTCCGACATCGGGCAGGGTTCGTCGACGCTGCTCACGCAGATCGTCGCCGAGGTGCTGGCGCTGCCGCTGGCGCGCGTGCGCGTCGTCGCCACCGACAGCGCGCTCACGCCGAAGGACAACGGCTCGTATTCGTCTCGCGTGTCGTTCATGGTCGGCAACGCGGCACTGCGGGCCGCGCAGGCGATGAAGCGCACGCTGATGGAGGCGGCCGCGAAGCGGCTCGAGGTCAGCGTCGACGACGTCGAATGGGAAGGCGAGCACTGCCGGGTCGCGGGCACCGATCGCGTGCTCGGGTTCGAGCAGGTGGTCGAGGCGGCGCTGGCCGACAGCGGAACGCTGACGATCAAGGGCGCCTGGTCGACGCCGCCCGAGACGCAGGGCGGCAAGTTCCGCGGTGCGGCGGTCGGCTCTTCGGCGGGCTTCTCGTATGCGGCGCAGGTCGTCGAGGTCTCGGTCGACGAGGACACCGGCGTGGTCAACGTGGAGCGCGTCTGGGTCGCGCACGATTGCGGCCGCGCGATCAATCCGCTGGCGGTCGAGGGGCAGGTGCAGGGCGCCGTCTGGATGGGCATGGGCCAGGCGATGTCGGAGGAGAACCAGTACCACGAGGGGCTGCCGATGCGGCCCAACATGCTCGATTACCGGATCCCGACGATCGCCGACTCGCCGCCGATCGAGGTCAAGCTGGTCGAGACGAACGATCCGCTCGGCCCGTTCGGCGCCAAGGAGGCCAGCGAGGGTGCGCTGCACGGCTTCCCGCCTGCGCTCGCCAACGCGATCTACGACGCGATCGGCATCCGTCTCGACGAACTTCCGATCACGCCCGACCGACTGCTCGAGGCGATCCACGCGAAACGCCGCCAGGAGCGGCTGCGCGCGGCCCGTCCCACGTCCGCGAGCGCCGGTGCCGGCGCATCCACGAGCGCCGCGGCCCGCGGCGCGGCGCCCCAAGCGAACCGGAGCTGAACATGGACAGCATGCCCGCATTCACCCTGAAGCGGCCGACGAGCGTCGCCGAGGCCACGGCGCTGCTGGCCGGCGACCCGCAGGCGCGGCTGATCGCCGGGGGCACCGACCTGATCCCCAACCTGCGTCGCGGCATCGAGCGTCCGCCCGTACTGGTCGACCTCGGCGACGTGGCCGGCCTCGACGCGATCTCGTTCACGCCCGAAGGCACCTGGATCGG
>CALMSQ010000589.1:0-1455 GCA_937872345.1 uncultured Burkholderiales bacterium
ACGACTGTCGATCGACTTCGAAGCGCACCGGCAGGAAGCGTTCGATCAGCCACATCGCCGTGCTCGCGTGGCTCGTGATCGTGCGCGTCGTGAAGCGCGATCCGGCGCCCGCAAGCGCGAGGTGGACGAGCAACTGGTCGGCGGCGTGGGCGTCCAGGGCGGCGCCGCTGGCCAGGTCGCCGCGAAGCTCGGCGGCCGCATCGGCGCCGAGTCGCTCGGCGGGAACGCCGCGCTGCGCGACCCGGCCCGCGCCGAGCACGCTGCGTGCCGTGCGCGCAACGAGCACGATCGCGCCACCGGGGCCGACGGCTTGCTCCGGGCCATGCACCGTGACGTGCAGCAGCGGCTCCGGCAGGCCGCCGAGCGCCTCCCGCGCGGCCGACGCCATCCGCTGCGCGATGTGCGCGGGCAGGTTGGCGACGTGCGAGAACGCCTCGATCGACGCGAGCGTGCCGGGGTCGCCGAGATCGACGGGCTGCAGCGTCGAGGGCTCGACCTCGCATTCGACCTCGCCACCGCCCCGGGGGTAGTAGCCGCGGCGCACGACTTCGACGCGCGCACGCACGCCGATCCGATGCAGCAGCGGCAACAGCACCTCGCGCAGGTAGTCGAACGGCGGCGCGGCGCGGGCGTCGGTGCCGCCGACCACGCGAACCGTGGTGCGCGCGGGCGCCGCGAGCATCACCGGCATCAGCGCCTGCAGCACCAGCGTGACGCTGCCCGCGGTGCCGATCTCGAAGACGTGCGTGCCGGCGCGCGGCGCGCCGGGGTCGAAGTCGATCTCCTGAGACCCCGGTTCGAGGCCGTCGACGCGGGCGTCGCACAGCGTGCCCACTGCCCGCACGGCGGCGAGGTGCTGGGCGGCCAGCCCCGGACGCTCGCGCCGCGCGCGAATCCGGACGATGCGTAGCCGCCGGCCGGTGATCGCCGACAACGCGACGGCGGTGCGCAGCAGCTGGCCGCCGCCTTCGCCGGTGGAGCCGTCGACCTCGATCATCATGCGCAGTCCGGTACCCGATGGTACGCCGCCGGGCCCGGCATTCGAGGTCGGGGAGGAGTCTCCCCGATTGACCGGCCGTCGGCCGCTGGCTACGCTGCACCGGCTCGCGCCGATGTGGCGTGCACGACGGACAGGCGCCGGAGCGCGCCCCGGGGGAGACACGACATGAACAAGATGAACACGGGACGGATTCGCACGTCTTTCGCCTTCGCGCTGGCGCTGGCCGCGCTGGCGCCCGGGCTTGCCTGGTCGCAGACGGTCACCGTGGTGACTTCGTTCCCGAAGGAGCTCACTGCCGCCTACAAGGCCGCGTTCGAGAAGGCCAATCCCGGCACCAAGGTCGAGATCCTGAACAAGGGCACCTCGGCGGGCGTCGCGTACACGCGCGAGGCGCCGGCGGGCAGCCGCCCCGACGTGTTCTGGGCCTCGGCGCCGGATGCGTTCGAGGTGCTGGC
>CALMSQ010000590.1:0-11743 GCA_937872345.1 uncultured Burkholderiales bacterium
CCCCGAATCGCGCCCCCGGAGAGGAGGCGGCTGACGCAACCCGATCTGTCCGACGCTTCCGGCCAGGTCGGGATTGCCGGAGATCGCGAGCACGCCTAGCGGTCGCGCTCGATCGAGTAAGTCGTCAAGTATAGCAGGGCGTCCCGGTACACGGAAGTCGCGCCGTCCGGCAGCAGCGTCGCGACGGTGGCGCGGGCCGCGGCGGCCTCGCCGCGCGCGCGCTCGCGCGTGTAGGCGAGCGCGCCGGTGCGGTGGATCGCCGCCATGATCGACTCGAACTGCTCGGTGGAGCCCTGCTCGATCGCGCGGCGCACCATCGCGCGCTCGGTTTCGTCGCCGCGCAGCATGACGTGGATGAGCGGCAGCGTCGGCTTGCCTTCGCGCAGGTCGTCGCCGACGTTCTTGCCGATGTCTCCGGTGACCCCCGAGTAATCGAGCACGTCGTCGATCAGCTGGAACGCCGTGCCGAGCCGGCGGCCGTACTCGGCGGCAGCGGCCTCGACGACGGGCGCGGCGCCGCAGAGGATCGCGCCGAGTTGCGCCGCCGCCTCGAACAGCCTGGCCGTCTTGTAGCGGATCACCTGCATGTAGCGCGCCTCGTCGGTGTCGGGGTCGTTGCAGTTGATCAGCTGCAGCACCTCGCCCTCGGCGATCGTGTTGGTGGCGTCGGCGAGCACGCCCATGACCCGCATGTCGTCGACCTCGACCATCATCTGGAAGGCGCGCGAGTAGAGGAAGTCGCCGACCAGTACCGAGGCGGCGTTGCCGAACGCGTGATTGGCCGTCTCGCGGCCGCGGCGCAGCGCCGACTCGTCGACGACGTCGTCGTGCAGCAGCGTCGCCGTGTGGATGAATTCCACGACGGCGGCCAGAAGATAGTGATTGCTCGCTCCCTTGTAACCCAGCGCCCGCGCGAAGAGCAGCAGCAGCAGCGGCCGCATCCGCTTGCCGCCCGCGCCGATGATGTAGTCGGAGATGCTGTTGATCAGCGCCACCTCCGACCCGAGCCGCTGGCGGATCACGCGGTCGGTTTCGGCGAGGTCCGAGGCCAGGACCGGAAAGAGTTCGACGGGTTTCATGCGGCGACCATAGGAACCGGCGATTATAGTCGTCGGCCGCAGGTTTTGACGGGCGGCGCAAGTTGTCGGATAATTTCGGGTTTTCCGTTCTCGGGACGAGCGTTCTCAGGACACATATCGAGAGGTTCCCATGTACGCGGTGATAAAAACCGGCGGCAAGCAGTACAAGGTTGCGGCCGGCGACAAGATCAGGGTAGAACAGATGCCGGCGGACATCGGAGCTGAAATCACGATCGACCAGGTGCTGGCGGTCGGCGCAGGCGACCAGCTTTCGGTCGGCGCGCCGCTGGTGTCGGGGGCGACGGTTTCGGCGACGGTGCTCTCCCACGGGCGGCACGACAAGGTCCGCATCTTCAAGATGCGCCGCCGCAAGCACTATCGCAAGCAGCAGGGCCATCGCCAGAACTTCACCGAGCTGTTCGTCAGCCGCATCGCCTCGGCGATCGGCGAAGCGACTGCCGAGGTCCCGGCGATCGTGCGGCCCGCGGCCGAGGCCGCGCCCGGCGCCAACCGTTAAGCAGGAGTCAGCAACATGGCACAGAAGAAAGGCGGCGGCTCGACGCGCAACGGCCGCGATTCGCAACCGAAGATGCTGGGCGTCAAGGCCTACGGCGGCGAAACCGTCAGCGCCGGCTCGATCATCGTGCGCCAGCGCGGCACGCAGTTCCACCCCGGCGTGAACGTCGGCGTCGGCAAGGACCACACGCTGTTCGCGCTGGTCGACGGCCGCGTGAAGTTCGCCGTCAGGGGCCCGCGCAACCGCAACACGGTCAGCGTCGACCCGCTGCAGTGACGCGTTCCGCGGCGCCGCAGGAAGCCCCGCCGCGCGGGGCTTTTTTGTCTGCGCGCGTGCCCGACGATCGCGAGGCATCACGATGAAGTTCATCGACGAGGCGACCATCGAAGTCACCGCCGGCAACGGCGGCAACGGCGTCGCGTCGTTCCGCCGCGAGAAGTTCATCCCGAAGGGCGGCCCCGACGGCGGCGACGGCGGCCGCGGCGGCAGCATCTGGGCGGTGGCCGATCGCAACATCAACACATTGGTCGACTACCGCTACCAGCGCAAGTTCGTCGCGAAGAACGGCGAGCGCGGGCGCGGCTCCGACCAGTACGGCGCCGCGGCCGATGACATCCGCCTGCGCGTGCCGGTGGGCACGCAGATCCTCGACGAGGACACCGGCGCGTTGGTTGCCGATCTCACGCACCACGACGAGGTCGCGCTGCTCGCCAAGGGCGGCGAGGGCGGTCTCGGCAACATCCACTTCAAGTCGAGCACCAATCGGGCGCCGCGCCAGTGCACGCCCGGCAAGGAAGGCGAGCACCGCCGGCTGCGGCTCGAACTGAAGGTGCTGGCCGACGTCGGGCTGCTCGGCCTGCCCAACGCCGGCAAGTCGACGTTCATCGCGGCGGTCAGCAACGCGCGCCCGAAGATCGCCGACTATCCGTTCACGACCTTGCACCCCAACCTCGGCGTGGTACGCGTCGGCGCGGGCAAGAGCTTCGTGATCGCCGACATCCCCGGCCTGATCGAGGGAGCGGCCGAAGGCGCCGGGCTCGGGCACCAGTTCCTGCGCCACCTGCAGCGCACGCGCCTGCTGCTGCACCTGGTCGACCTGACGCCGTTCGACCCGGATGCCGATCCGGTCCGCGATGCGCGGGCGATCGTGCGCGAGTTGCGCAAGTACGACCCGGCGCTGGCCGAGAAGCCGCGCTGGCTCGTGCTGAACAAGATCGACATGATTCCGGCCGAAGAGCGCGAGGCGCGCGTCGCCGACTTCGTCAAGCGGTATCGGGGGCGAGGCCGCAGCGCGATGCCGGTCGAGCGCGTGTTCGCGATCTCGGCGCTCACGCGAGAGGGCTGCGAGCCGCTGTGCCTGGCGGCCAACGAGTATCTCGAGTCGATCCGGCCGTCCGAGTCCGACGCGGTCGACGTGCGCTTCGAGCGCGCGGCCGACACGACGCCGGATCACGCCGCGTCCGGCGACGACGACGCCCGGGAGTCGGCCCATGGCTGAGCGGCTCGTGGCCCGCGCGGGCGAGGCGGACGCGGCGGCCGCGCCGCTGCGCGACGGCCGGCGCATCGTCGTCAAGGTCGGCTCGAGCCTCGTGACGAACGAGGGCCGCGGCCTGGACGAGCAGGCGATCTCGCTGTGGGGTCGCCAGATTGCCGAGTTGCGCGGGCTCGGCAAGGAAGTGGTGATGGTGTCGTCGGGCGCGGTGGCCGAGGGCATGAAGCGCCTGGGCTGGGCCAGGCGCCCGAAGGCGATGCACGAGTTGCAGGCCGCGGCGGCCGTCGGGCAGATGGGGCTCGCACAGGTCTACGAGACGTGCTTTCGTGCGCACGGGCTGGGCACCGCGCAGGTACTGCTCACCCACGACGACCTGGCCGATCGCAAGCGCTACCTCAATGCGCGCTCGACGCTGCTCGCGCTGCTCGAACTGGGCGTGGTGCCGATCATCAACGAGAACGACACCGTGGTCACCGACGAAATCAAGTTCGGCGACAACGACACGCTCGGCGCCCTGGTGGCGAACCTGATCGACGCCGATGCGCTGGTGATCCTCACCGACCAGAGCGGGCTGTTTACCGCCGACCCGCGACGCGATCCGCAGGCGCGGCTGCTCGAGCGTGTCGTGGCCGGCGACCCTGCGCTGGAAGCGATCGCGGGCGGCGCGGGCTCGTCGATCGGCCGCGGCGGCATGATCACCAAGGTGCTTGCCGCGAAGCGCGCCGCCAGCAGCGGGGCGCACACGATCGTGGCCTCGGGCCGCGAGGCCGACGTGCTGGTTCGGCTGGCGCGCGGCGAGGCGATCGGCACGCGCTTCATCGCGCAGATGCCCAGGATGGCGGCGCGCAAGCAATGGCTGGCCGACCACCTGCAGTTGCGCGGCGCGGTCCGCCTCGACGTCGGCGCCGCGCGCGCGCTGGTCGCCGGGGGCCGCAGCCTGCTGCCGATCGGCGTCACCGAGGTGAGCGGGGAGTTCGAGCGCGGCGAAGCCGTCGCGATCCACGATCCCGAGGGTCGCGAGATCGCGCGCGGACTGATCAACTACTCGAGCTCCGAGACCCGGCTGATCATGCGTCGCCCGTCTTCCGAGATCGAAGCCATCCTCGGCTTCATGGAAGAACCCGAGCTCGTGCATAGGGACAACCTGGTCTTGCGCTAGCAGGTCTTCGGCGCGCAGGCTCTCGTTCGCCCATGCTCAGGACGGCCGGACGTCTTCGCCGAGCAGGTCGCGAATCCTGGCGAGCAGCGTCTCCTTGCCGAAGGGCTTGACCAGGAAGCCGGTGGCGCCGGCCTCGACGCTGCGCAGCACGACATCACGCGCGCTGTCGCCGGTGATCATCACGATCGGCAGCCCGGCGAAGCGCTCGATTGCGCGCACCCTGCGCGTGAGCTCGATGCCGTCGAGATCCGGGAGCCCGACGTCCATCAGTAGCAGGTCGGGCGGCTGGCGCCGCAGGGCAGCGAGCGCCGCGGCCGCCGAGGCGGCAAACGCCAGGTCCACGCCCTGGTCGGCGAGCAGGCCGTGCAGCAGCCGGTGCTGGAATTCGTCGTCGTCGACGACGAGGATGCGGCGACGCACGCGCTCGTTCAGCGCATTCAGTGCCTGCGCTGCTGCGCGCTCGCGCGCCAGATCCTGAAGCAGCGCGCCGCTCCAGTCGCGCACCGGCCGCACGGCGGCGGCCGCGTGCTCGAGCCGCGGCGCGATCTCGCCCGCTTTCAGGCGCTCGAATTCGCGTTGCAGGCCCGGCGCGTCCTTGACCTCGACCAATGCGCTGAATTGTCCCTGGGCCAGACGGTGCGAGAAACCGTCCAGGGCCATTCCGATCTCCTGCCGGGCCTGGCGCAGCGAGCGGTCGGCGCCCTCGATGTGCTCCCCTGCGGAGGCTGCCTGCTGTTCGAGTTGGGCGTGCAGTGCGACCAGACGCCGCGCGGGATCGGCGAACTCCCGCGCCGACGGTGTGTCGGCAGCTGCTGCATCGAGCTGGCGCAGCGCGTGGTGCACGGCCATCGGCAATCGCGGGGCGTCGTGCGACAGCGGCCAGAACAGCACGTAATCGTCGAAGTAATCCTTGCGGCACAGGGCGTAGGCGCGGTGGACGTCATCCTTGTTGCACAGGATCACGGTGCGATGTGGCAGCGCATGGATCACCGTGCTGCGCCGGAACAGCCCCAGGTAGTGGCGTTCGGCCTTCTCCAGCGACTCGAACGCGAGTACCAGCACCGCCGGTCGGTGCCTGTCGAAGTCGGCCGGCGCACGCTGGGGGTCGGTCGACGCGACGACCTGCTCGAACTCCTCGCGCAGCATCTTCCTGACGAGGGTCGCGTCGTCGACCGACTCGGCGGCGACGAAGATGCATGCGTTCGTGCTCATGTGACGCTCGAGGCCAGCGGGTTGATCCGTCCGTGCAGGCGCGCCCAGTCGACGCACCAGGCCGGCAGCGCTTCGCCCGGCATGGGGCGGGCGACGAAGTAGCCCTGCGCGATGTCGCAGCCGAGCGCGCGCAGGAAGTTCCAGTCGTCCTGCGTCTCGACTCCCTCCGCCACGGTTCTGATCCCGAGTTGGTGGGCCATCGCCAGTGTCGATTCGACGATGGCGCGCAGCGACGCGTCCCGGGCCGCTCCGTTGACAAACCCGCGATCGAGTTTGAGCTCGTCGAACGGCAGGTCGCGCAACTGCGCGAGCGACGAATGACCCGTACCGAAGTCGTCGATCGACAGCCCGACGCGCTTGAGGCGCAGCCGCGCGAGGATGTCCAGTGCCGCGCGGGCGTCCTTCATCAGCCGGCTTTCGGTCACTTCGAGCACCAGCGTCGATGGCGCGACTGCGGCCCTGCGCGCGATCTCGACCACCACCTCGGGGAAGTCGAGCGCGACCAGGTTGTCCATCGACACGTTGACAGCCACACGCAACTCGAGTCCGGCGTCGAGCCATGTCCGCGCCTGGCCGAGTGCGAGTGCCAGCACCTCGCGCGTCAGCGCGTCGACCAGGCCATGGTTCTCGGCGACTGCAACGAAGCGGTCGGGGTAGACCAGGCCGAGCTCGGGGTGCTGCCAGCGCGCGAGCGCCTCCACGCCGACCAGGGTGCCGCCCGAAAGCTCGACCTTCGGTTGGTAATGCAGCCGCAGCTCGCCTTCCGAGATGGCGCGCGCAACTTCGCGGGGAGCGAATTCCGATCCGGCGGCCGCCGCCGGGTCGACGGCCCGGCGCGCGGGCAGGCGCAAGCTGGCATTGGCCGCGTGGCGGGCCAGCGCTTCCCGGAGCGGTTCGATCCGGACCGGCTTGCCGAGCGCGCCGACGACCCGGATGCCGTGTGCTTCGGCCAGCCTGCGGGCGAAATGGAGCGTGCGTCCGTCCTCTCCGCTCACCAGCACGAGACTGCCCGCGTAGCGCATCTGCGCAAGATGGCGCATGAACTCGACGCCATCCAGGTCGGGCATCTGCAGGTCGCAGAAGACGAGGCCGTAGGCACCGGGCTCGACCTCGAGCCTGCGCAGCGCGTCGCGGGCGCGCTCGCACCGGGCGGCGTCGTGAACGCCGAGCCTCTCGAGCTGGTGCCCGAGCAGCCGCAGCGCGAACGGGTCGTCGTCGACGAGAAGCGTCTTCATCGCGGCCTCGCGCCTCGCCTCAGGCCGGAGCCAGAAGGCGGTCGATCTCCGCCGTCACTTCGACGATCGCCAGCTCCACCGCACGGTTCAGACGCTCGATCGGCTCGCGCACGCCGGCCCGACAGGCGCTTTCGAGTTGGGCGCACAAGTCGCCGAGCTCCAGCGCGCCGACCGAGCGCGACGACGACTTCAGACGGTGCGCGAGCGAGGACAACGCGCGGTGGTCCTGCGCGTCGCGCGCCACGTCGAACTCGCCGGCGAGCGACCGCGCCGACTCGAGGTACCCGGCGAGCAGTTCGCGTACCGCCCCGTCGTCGTCACCGACGAGTTCGCGCAACACCCCGACATCGACACGGCCGCCCGCTTGCGGGCGCGCTTGCGATCGCGGCGAGGGCGACACGTCCGCAGCCTGGCCGTGCGGCAGCCACCTTGCCAGGGTCGCCTGCAGCAGGTGCAGACGAAGTGGCTTGGTCAGGTATTCGTCCATGCCGGAGGCGAGCGCGCGGGCCGCTTCGTTGCGCAGCGCATTGGCCGTGAGCGCGATGATGGGCAGGCGGGTCGCAGCCCCGCTGCGCGCGTGGGCAGCCTCGTCGGCGCGGATGGCCGACGTCAGCATGTAGCCATCCATTTCCGGCATGTGCAGGTCGGTCAGCAACATCGCGTAGCCGCCGTCGCGCCACCTGCGCAGCGCGTCGCGTCCGTCGGAGGCGAGTTCCGCAGAGTAGCCGAGTAGTTCGAGCTGCTTCAGGATGACTTTCTGGCTGACGGCGTCGTCTTCGGCCACCAGGATGAGCCGGCCCTGCGCACGTGCCTGGGCGATTCCTGGCGCGGCCATCGACGTGTCGACGAGCTCACACGCCGACTCGGCCGCCGGCACGTCGGGCGAGGCACGCCCCGCTGCGACAGCTACGGCGCGCAGCAGCGCCAGGCGGCGCAGCGGCGTACCGGCCAGTGCCACCCGGTCGGCATCGGCGCTGATGGGGGCGGGCAGCGCGAACGGGGCAATCCACAGGTGCCGTGCGTCCGGCGCTCCTGCGAAAGCGGCGCGCAAGGCCGGCGCGGTCGGCTCTTCGCCGCGATGGCCATGGATCACGACCGGTCGCGTCAGGGTCGCAGCGTGTCTGGCTGCTTCGTGCAGGTCGCGCGCCCCGTGGACATTGGCGCCGGCGTGTACCAGGTAGGCGCAGACGTCGTCTGCCCAACGGCCGCCACCGACGACCACGCAGGCGACATCACGCATGTCGAACGGAAGCTGCGCGGCGCCGCCGGGCGCGGCCACCGGCTCGAGCGGCAGCCGTACCGTGAAGGTCGAGCCGTGGTCGGGCGCGCTGCGTACCGCGATCTCGCCGGCCATCAAGGCGACCAGCCGCCGGCAGATCGCAAGTCCGAGACCGGTTCCGCCATAGCGCCGGGTGGTCGACGGCTCGGCCTGCGTGAAGGACTCGAACAGCCGTCGTTGCGCCGCCAGCGTCATGCCGATCCCGTTGTCGGCGACGCGGATGACCACGCCGGGCGCGCCGCCGGACTCCGGATCGATGCGGACCCGGACACGCCCGGGCCTTTCGGGGCGCCCGCCGCTGAATTTCACCGCGTTGCTTGCCAGATTGACGAGAATCTGGCGCAGCCGCGTGGCATCGGTCCAGACCCGCTCGGGCAGGTTCGGATCGACGAACAGGTCGAGGTCGACGCCCTTGTCGCGCGCCATCGGCTGCAGCGACTCACAGACCTCCTCGGCCAGCCCCGCGAGCGAGACCGAACCGCGCTCGAGTTCGAGGCGGCCCGCCTCGATCTTCGAGAAGTCGAGGATGTCGTCGATGAGCGCGAGCAGCGCCAGGGCGGACGCGCGGATGGTGCGCACCGCGTCCGCCTGCGACTCGCTGAGCGGGCTGTGCGAGAGTACGTCGACCATGCCCACGACCCCGTTCATCGGCGTGCGGATCTCGTGGCTCATCACGGCGAGGAATGCGCTTTTCGCGCGGCTTGCGTCTTCGGCGGCCTCGCGCGCCTGCACCAGTTCCGAGGTTCGCTCGGACACCCGCTGCTCGAGTTCCGCGTTGTACTGGAGCATGCGGCGCTCGGCCTGCTTGCTCGCGGTGATGTCGATGCTGAACACCGCGATGCCCTCGGGAACCGGAAGGATCCCGATCCGGAACGACGAGGTCGACCCGTCCGGATGCGTGAACTCGTTCTCGCCCAAGTGACTCGCCCGATCCTGCATGCTGCGGCTCATGAGAGCGAACAGCGGAGTGGTCTCGATGCCGGGATAGCAGTCCATCATCGTGCGCCCGAGCAGCTCGTGGGCCGGCCTTCGTCCGTGCTCGGCTGCCGCCGAATTGACATAGACGTAGCGCCACTCGAAATCGATGATCTGGCAGCCTTCGAGCAGGCTGTCGAGCGTGCGGCGATATCGCTCGACGCTGCGCCGCAGCGCCTGGTCGCGAGCGACGAGCGCGCTGATGTCGCGCACTGCCGCCAGCAGCTGGACGTCGCCGTCGGCGCTGAGCAGGTTCAGCGCGATGCCCACCGCGACCGACGAGCCGTCTCGGCGGAGGACGTGCAGGTCGGTCCGGTTGCTTCGAGCCAGTTGCGGCGAATCCTCGTGAAGAAGTCGTTCACGCAGCAGCTCCCAGACGCCCCGTTCCGAGGGCGGCAGCAGCGATTCCACCGGGCGCCCGGACAGGTCGCCGCGGCTCCAGCCGCTCAGGGCTTCCGCCTGGCGATTGACCCTGACGATTTGTCCGCTGCGGTCCGCCAGCATCATCGCATCGGGGGCCAGGTCGAATAGATCGAAGAAGCGTCGCCGCTCCCGTTCGAGCGCGGAGGTGCGCTCGGCCACGCGTCGCTCGAGTTCCGCATTGAGTCCGCGAAGTCGAGATTCTGCATCGGCACGCGCCAGTAGCGCGCGCCGGACGTCGTACAACAGCACCGCGAAGACGACCGAAGCCGCACCCAGTGTCAGCAGCAGAAACAACAGCGAGTTGCGGCGGAAGTGCTCCGCGCGTGCTTCGTGCGAGGCAAGTTCGGATGTTTCCTTTCGTTCGAACGCGAGCACGGCCTCGCGCAATGCGTCCATCTGGCGCACGCCGTCCTGCTCGGCGAGCCGCACGCGCGCGGCCACCGGCCCCCCGGCATCGAAGGCGGCCAGCGTCTGCCGCAGCGAGTCGGCGTGCTCGAGGCGGCTCGCCGACAGGTGATGAAGCAGTTCGCGCCGCACGGGGTCCTCGGCCCCCATGACTTCGAGCGCCGCCATATTCAAGTCGGCGCGGCGCATCTGCCGCTCGTAGGCGGCGCGGTATGCCGGATCTTCGGTCAGCAGGTACAGCAGCTGCGCCGACTCGGCGCCGGAGACCGCCGAGGACAAGGCGCCCGAGTGGGCCAGGACCTGCTGTGAATCCGTGATCTGGCGTGCCGCCCGGCCGAAATCGACGCCGGCGCGATAGGTCGAGCCGCCGCCGATGACCAGGATCACCAGCGCCGCGGCGAAGCTCCAGGCGACCTTGGCCGCCACGTTGCCGCGGGTGGCTTCGGCGCCATGGCCCGGCCCGGCGTGGAGCCACAGGCCGGCGCCGATCGTGACCAGGCCCAGAGCTGCGTGTACCGCCATGGCGGGTATGAGCGGGTTGCCCCCCGGTTCGCCGAGATGCCAGGCATAGCCGAGAAGACAGAGCGTGCCGTCCGCGATCGCCACCGCCGCGAGCGCGCGGGTTGGCCGGCGCAGTCTGGGGTGTGGGGCGAGCACCAGCGCGCTGCCGATCGCGGCGAGCGCGACGGCCGTGAGCGGCGCCATCCGGAGCGATTCCGCGTCTCCCCAGCCCGCGTCAGCGGGCATCGCCCATGTGTCGATTCCATGTCGCCAAGCGAACAGATCCTGCCCAAGCGTCACTACCGCGAGGACGGCGATGATTAGCCCTACGCATTGGGCCGTTCGACGCAAACTGGGGGCAGTTCGCAGGTCGAGGGCGATCACCGCGCCGCCGGCCAGCAGCAGACCGAGCGCGGCGCTCGGCTTCATCGCGGGCGCACCGACGAGCATGCTCCTGAGCGCCGTGGAGTCCATGATCCAGCCGATCAGTCCGATGGCGCCGAACGCGGCGCCTGCAGCGCCGGCGAGGCGGGTCAGGACGGTCGTGGCGCGGTCTGGCTCGGGCATCGATCGTGGGGGCGGCAGGTCCGGGGCCCCGGGTCTGTTCGGGTCGGATGCTGCTGCCAGGACGTGAGCTTGCTGTGGCGGATCGGGCGAGGCGTCGCGGCGTGGGCACCGATCGATTCGGCGCGAAGCCGGCGCATCAGGCCGTCACGCCGACCATCGAGGCATCCCGGGAATCCGGCTCCGGCCCTTCGTCGGTCGCCCCCACCATCGCCTCGGCGTCGTCGACCGACACCACGCGGCGGTTCTCGCAGAAAAACCGCAGGCCTGCCCGGTTCTGCGCGTAGAGCCTGCGGGCCGCGGCGAGGGCGACGGAGGAGTCCAGGATCGTCGTCAACGAGAAGACCCCGTCGCCGCCCGCATCGGCATCGTCATCGTGTGCGTCGTCGGTCTGCATCTCGCTACTCCTTTCGAAGGGACGAGACAAGCCTAGGCGGGGTTCGGGGCCACGCCGACCCTGACCGGGCAGACGCCGTCTGTCGCGTGACGAACGTCGGGTCTGGCGGCCCCGGTCGTTGCACGCACGCGACGAAACCCCGTCACCGTGTGCAGCGGCCGGTCCGTGACCACCGGCCTGCCACCACGAGATATATCGCGAGATTGACCACGACCACGAGCACTCCGAGCCATTGCTGCGCCTGCGCGGTGAGCCCGGCCGGATAGACGATCGGGATCAGGTAGCGCTCGACGAAACCTCCGGCGTAGCCCGAGGCGCCGGCCATCCGGCGCAAGTGATTCTCAAGCGGCGTGAGCGGGCAGATCGCGCCGCTGAACTCGATCCACGCGCCCCAGGCCGCGGCCGGAAGATGCAGCCAGGCGATGCGCGTCCGCCAGGCGACCAGGACCCCGCCGAGCATCGCGAACGCGATGAACGCCAGGTGCAGCAGCACCACCGCATCGGC
>CALMSQ010000591.1:0-11701 GCA_937872345.1 uncultured Burkholderiales bacterium
GCGTCGATGCGGAAGTAGCGGCGAAAGCTCGCGTCGTCGGAGGCGGGGCGGATCGAGTCGAGCGCGAGCCGCTGCGCGGGCTCGATCGAGGCCAGCCAGGCGCGCAGCTCGGCGAGTCGGACGTCTTCGGAAACGGGCTTCATGCGGGGCGTGCGCGCGAGGGGCAGTCCGTATAATAGTCGACTGTCGTTCACGGCCGTCGGGCGTCACGGCGTGCCGTGATCCGGCGGGCTCCCTAGACCCGCGCGACCCGTCGCGCGACCCACTGCGCGACGCATGCGCCGGCCACGTATCCGCACGATCCTCGCGCACTCGACGAGCCTGCTTGCCGGATTGCTCGCGGCCACGGTCGCCACCGCGCAGGCGACGGGCGCGGACACCGCAGCGGACAGGGGGCCCGACAGGGGAGCGGGCACCGAGGCCGGCGCGCGGCCATCGGAGGCCTTTTCGCTCAAGCTCGATCCGAAGCTCGGCGAGGAGCGGGCCGAGATTCGCGAAGGGCGGCCGGTGTTCGGCCGCGGCGACCGGTTGTCCGGGCGCACCGGGCGCGAGACGACGCTCGAGGGCGACGCCGAGGTGCGCAAGGCGGGCACCGTGATCCGCGGCGATCGCCTGACCTACTACGAGGCCGACGACGAGCTGGTGGCGGTCGGCAACGTCCGCATTACGCGACAGGGCAACATCTTCACCGGCCCGCAGTTGCAGCTGAAGATCGACGCCAACGAGGGCTGGTTCACGACGCCGAGCTACTACCTCGCGCAGTACGGCGGCCGCGGGCGTGCCGAGCGGGTCGATTTCCTCGGCCACGACCTGACGCGGCTGCACCGAGCGACCTACACGACCTGCGAGCCGGACAACCCGGACTGGCTGCTGCTGAGCGACACGCTGACGATCGACGAGGCAGCCGGTGACGGCACCGGGCGCTCGGCCAGTCTCTACTTCAAGGGCGTGAAGATCCTCGGTGCACCGGTGTTCGCGTTTCCGCTCTCCGACGAGCGGCGCAGCGGCTTCCTGGCGCCGTCGCTGTCGATCAATTCGCGCAGCGGCGGCGAGATCGTCGTGCCTTACTACTGGAACATCGCGCCGAACCGCGACTTCACCTTCTATCCCGGCATCAGCGTGCGCCGCGGCGCGCAACTGGGCGGGGAGTTCCGCTACCTGGAGCCCACCTATTTCGGCGGCATCCGGTTCGACATGAACCCGTCGGATCCGAAGACCAACAGCAGCCGCTACTTCTTCGACATCCACAATACGTTCACCAACTGGGGCGGCTGGGGGGGCAACTGGCTGCTGCGCGGCGTCTCGGACGACAACTACTTCATCGACTACTCGCGGTCGATCCTGAACAGTTCGCAGCGCGTGCTGCCGCGCGTGTTCAACGCATCCCGCGCGCTGGGCAGCGACTGGTCCGTGCTGTTCAGCGTGCAGACGTGGCAGGCGATCCTCGATGCACGCCCCGGCCCGTACGAGCGCGTGCCGCAACTGCAGTTCCGCAACGTGCTGCGCGACGTGCGCGGATTCGACGTCGACACCGTGCTCGACGCGACCCAGTTCGCCGCGCCGCGGGCCGGCCAGGTCGAGGGATGGCGGCTGGTCGCCAATCCGCAGGTCAGCTTCCCGATCGTGCGGGCCGGCTGGTCGATCGTGCCGAAGATGTCGGTGCACGCGAGCAGCTACGAGCTCGTCGACTCGGGTTCGTTGCCGTCGTCGAGCAGCCGGGTGCTGCCGACCTGGTCGATCGACTCGGGCATGGTGTTCGAGCGGCCGGCGCGCTTCTTCGGGCGCGACGTCACGCAGACGCTCGAGCCGCGGCTGTTCTACGTCCGGACCCCGTACAGCGACCAGTCGAAGCTGCCCGTCTTCGACACGACGGTCGCGGACTTCAACTTCGCGCAGCTGTTCTCCGAGAACACCTTCATCGGCAACGACCGGATCGCCGACGTCAACCAGCTGACCGCGGCGGCGGTTTCGCGGGTGATCGAGCCGTCCACCGGCGCCGAGCGCTTCCGCTTCGCGGTCGGCCAGCGCATCTACTTCTCGCAGCAGCGCGTCGCGATCCCCGGCATCGTCCCGCGCACCGACCAGCGCTCGGACGTGCTGCTGGCGGCCGCCGGCGACCTCGGCAGGGGCATGAGCTTCGACACCGGCCTGCAGTACAGCGTGCGCGACGGAGACATTCCGCGGTTCTCCGCGCTGTGGCGCTACCTGCCGCCCGACGGCCGCATCCTCAACCTGGGCGTGCGCTACCGGCGCGACGAGCTCGGCCAGCTCGACACCTCGTGGCGCTGGCCGGTGGCGCCGCGCTGGACGATGCTCGGGCGCCTGAACTACTCGTTCCTCGGCACGGGCGTGGACCCGATCAGCGGGGTGCCGAACGAGCGCGGCGTCGTCGAGGCCGTGCTCGGCTTCGAGTACAGTGCCTGCTGCTGGGGAAGCAGCTTCGTGCTGCAGCGCTTCCGTACCGCGCAGGGGCAGACGACGACGGCCTTCTTCCTGCAGCTCGAGCTCAAGGGCCTGGCGCGGATCGGTTCCGATCCGTTTGGTATATTGCGCCGGAACATTCCGGGCTACCGCCTGCCCAACGACCGGCCCGAGTTGCCGTCGCGCTATTTCGGCTACGAGTGATGCTTCGACACCTGTTTCTCCGATCGGCCGCCGGCCCCCGCGCCGCCTTGCGTGCGGGCGCCGCGCGGCTGGCGATGCTGGCTTCGGTCGCCGGCTTCGCCGTGCTGGCGGCGCCGGCGCCGGTGGCTGCCCAGGCCGCGCAGCCCGCCGGGGCTGCCGCTGCGGCGACGGCGGTTGCGCCGCAGCCGGTCGACCGGATCGTGGCGGTGGTCAACAGCGAAGCGATCACCGCCAGCGAGCTGGCCTTGCGCATGAAGGTCGCAGAGCGACAACTTCGGGCCCAGAACATCGAGGCGCCGCCGACCGACGCGCTCGAGAAGCAGGTTCTCGAGCGCATGATCGTCGACCGCGCGCAACTGCAGGCGGCGCGCGACGCCGGCATTCGCGTCGACAACGCCCAGGTCGACCAGGCGCTCGGCTCGATCGCGCAGGAAAACCGGCTGACGGTCGCGCAGCTGCGCGAGCGCGTCGAGCGTGACGGCACGAGCTTCGAGCGCTTCCGCGAGGACGTGCGCGAGGAGATCATCCGGCGCCGGCTTCGCGAGCGCGAGATCGACAGCCGTGTCCAGGTCAGCGACGCCGACGTCGATGCGTTCCTGGCTTCGCAGCCGAAGGGGGCCGAGCCGGCCGCCGAGTTGCAGGTGGCGCAGATCCTTCTTGCCGTTCCCGAAGGCGCCACGGCCGAGCAGATCGAGCGTCAGCGCCTGCGCGGCGAGGAACTGATCCGGCAGATCCAGCGCGGCAACGACTTCGGCAGGCTCGCGGCGGCGTTCTCCGATGCGCCCGAGGCGATGAGCGGCGGCTCCCTCGGCTGGCGCCCCCCCGACCGGTTGCCGCAGCTGTTCGTCGACGCGGTCGCGAAGCTGAACCCCGGCCAGGTTGCGCCGCTGCTGCGCAGCCCCGCGGGCTTTCACGTCGTGAAGCTGGTCGACCGGCGCAGCGCGGGCACCTCGGCCATCAGCACCGCGCCGGTCACGCAGACGCACGCGCGCCACATCCTGATCCGCCCCAACGAGATCGTCACCGAGGACGAGGCGATGCGCCGGCTGCGCGACATCAAGCGGCGCGTCGAGACGGGTACCGGCGACTTCGCCGAGCTGGCACGGCAGTACTCGGTCGACGGCAGCGCGGGCCGCGGCGGCGACCTCGGCTGGATCTATCCCGGCGACACCGTGCCCGAGTTCGAACGTGCGATGAACGCGCTGGCGCCGGGGCAGGTCAGCGAGCCGGTGCGCACGCCGTTCGGCATTCACCTGATCCAGGTCCTCGAGCGCCGCACCGATGCGGCCTCGCCCGATCGCGTGCGCCAGGTCGCGCGCCAGGCGTTGCGCGAGCGGCGCATCGAGGAGAACTACCAGGACTGGCTGCGCCAGCTTCGCGACCGCACCTACGTCGAGTACAAGCTCGAAGGCTAGTCACGTGACGCCCGCGCGCCCGGTCGCCGGCCACGTCGCGCGCAAGCGTTTCGGGCAGCACTTCCTGGCCGACCGGTCCGTGATCGCCGCGATCGTCGCGGCGATCGATCCGCGCGATGGGCAGGCCATCGTCGAGATCGGCCCCGGACTGGCGGCCCTCACCGCGGCACTGCTCGAGCGGGTGCCTCGCCTGCACGCAGTGGAGATCGATCGCGACCTCGCCGCGCGACTGAGGCGGCGCTGGGGCCCCGAGCGGCTCAGCCTGCACGAGGCCGACGCATTGCGCTTCGATTTCGCCGGCATCGCGCCGGATGCGGCCGGTGCGCCGCGGCTGCGCCTGGTGGGCAACCTGCCATACAACGTCTCGAGTCCGCTGCTGGTGCACCTGCTGGGGTTTCGCGAGCACATCGACGACCAGCACTTCATGCTGCAGAAGGAAGTCGTCGACCGCATCGTCGCCGCGCCGGGCGGCAGCGACTTCGGACGCCTGTCGGTGCTGATGCAGGCGTACTACGAAATGGAGGCGCTCTTCGTAGTGCCGCCTGGCGCCTTCGATCCGCCCCCCGCGGTCGACTCCGCGGTCGTGCGCATGACCGTTCGCCGCGATGCGGCGCGCGACGACCCCCAGGCGCTGCAGCGGCTGCTCGCGGCCGGCTTCGCCCAGCGTCGCAAGATGATCCGCAAGACGCTGCTGCCGTGGCTCGCTTCGCACGGGGTGCAGGCCGACGACCTCGATCCGACGCTGCGCCCCGAGGACCTCGACGTCGAGACATGGCTCGGCCTCGCGAGTCGACTGCAGGGGCCATCCGGCCGATAGCGGGTCGGGCGGCGCGCGCACGGGGGCATCGGCTGCGGGCCACGCCGGATCATTGACGCACGCACCAGTTTGGCGCAGAGTCAGCGCATTTCGCGCCGTCCGACGCCGCATCCGGGCCCGGCGCCCTTCGCGCAATCGTCGATCCACCGGGAGGTGCGATGGCCGATGTGTTGGATCCCGTCTCCGACAAAGGACTCGCCCGCGACCGCTGGCATGCGCTTCGCTTGCTGCAGGTGTTCTGCCTGCTCGCGGTGATCGCCTGCGCGGGCCTGCTGGGCATCGCGCTGGTCGCAATGGTCGCGGTCGAACCCTCGACGACGCGCACGATGCGCACGGCCGTGCTGCATCCTGGCCTGACGGTCCTGGCGCTGATGCTGGGCGGCGCGGCGCTCATCGCGGCACGGCTTGGCCGGCTGCTCGACGACCGCAATCTCGAACGACTTCGCGAGCGGCTGTACTTCGTCGCGACGGTGGCCGCGCTGGTGCTGGCGCCGTCGGCGCTGCTCGGCTGGCGCTGGGCGTTCGCGCAGCGACCGGTCGCGGGGATCGGCGTCGCGCTGGCGATGGAGGCGATCGCGCAGCTGATCGTGCTGCTGCTACTGGTGCGCAACGCGCGCGACGCGCTGCGCCTGCGCGTTCAGCCGGGCCGTCCGGCGCGGCGCTCGATGAGCTCGATCTTGTAGCCGTCGGGGTCCTGCACGAAGGCGATCACCGTCGTGCCGCCCTTCACGGGGCCGGCTTCCCGGGTCACGAGGCCGCCGCCGGCGCGGATGCGCTCGCAGACGGCGGCCGCGTCGTCGACCTCGATCGCAATGTGCCCGTAGCCGCTGCCCAACTCGTAGCGATCGACGCCGTAGTTGTAGGTCAGCTCGATCACCGCGCCGGTCGATTCGTCGCCGTAGCCGACGAAAGCCAGCGAATACTTCTGCTCGGGCCGGTCGGTCGTGCGCAGCACCTTCATGCCCATCAGGCGGGTGTAGAAGTCGATCGAGCGCTGCATGTCGCCGATGCGCAGCATGGTGTGGAGGATTCGCATGGTGCTCCTTTGGCGGTCCTAGCCGACCGGCATGTCGTCGGGAAAGTCGCGCAGCCACGCCCGGGCGCGCTCGAAGTCGGGAAAGAGCTCGCCGACGGTGGACCAGAACCGCGGACCGTGGTTGAGCTCGCGCAGGTGCGCGAGCTCGTGCGCGATCACGTAGTCGACGATCTCCATCGGGAAGTGCACCAGTCGCCAGTTCAGCCGGATGGCTCCATCGGGCGTGCAGCTGCCCCAGCGCGTGCGCGCCGACGACAGGGCCCATCGGCTCGGCGTGCGTCCCAGCCGCTCGGCGAACACCGGAATGCGCTCGGCGAAGACTTCGCGCGCGCGTGCCTGCAGCCAGGACTGCACGCGGTCGCGCAGTTGCTCCTCGCCGGCACGCGGCGGCAACCCCACCCGCAGCAGGTCGCCGTCTCGAGCGATGCCGCGCGCGCCCGGGTCGACCGACAGCGTGAGCGCGGTGCCCAGGAAGCGCAGCGTCGCACCGTCGTGCCAGCGGATCGCGACCCGCTCGCGACGCGCTTCGTGGTCGCGCCATTCGACCAGCTTGCGCAGGATCCAGCGCGCCTTCTCCTGCAGCGCTCGCTCGATCTCGCCCATCGGCACCCAGCGAGGAGCAGTGACCCGCAAGCCGCGGTCGTCGATGACGAAACCGATCGTGCGCCGACGCGAGCGGCGCAACTCGTAGTGAACCGGCTGCTCGCAAAGCATCGTCGAGCGCATGCCGGCGGGCGCGCGCACGGATGCAGGCGGCGCCGCGGGAGGCAGGTCGAACAGCGGCAGGGTCAGCTGCAGTGCCGCGTCGGCGGCGGGCTGCGCGCGGGCAGAGGGTTCGCGGGCCGCATTCGTGCGGCGGGGGTCGGTTCGGTCTGGTGGGCGTTTCAAGCGATCGGATCCTTCGTCGCGCCGGCGTGCGCGTCGCTGCGATACAGGTGAGGGCTGAGCCGGCGCATCTCGGATTCTATCCAGCCTTCGACTTCCTGGTTCAACTGCTCGGCGGTCTTTCCGGCGCTGTCGATCGGCGGGCCGATCGAGACGGTGATCAGGCCGGGACGCAGCACGAATCTCCTGCGCGGCCAGCACTCGCCCGAGTTCACCGCGATCGGCACGACCACGGCGCCCGTGCGCACGGCGAGCCTCGCGCCGCCCGTCTTGTACTTGCCCTGCGAGCCGGCGCGCGTGCGCGTGCCCTCGGGGAAGATGATGATCCATCGGCCTTCGGCGAGCTTGCGCTCGCCCTGGCGCACGACTTGCTCGAACGCGTCGTTTCCGCGACGCCGGTCGATGTGGATCATGCCGAGCAGCGCGATGCCCCAGCCGAAGAACGGCAGGAACAGCAGTTCGCGCTTGAACACGTAGCACAGCTCGCGCGGCATGAAGGTCGGGAAGAACAGCGTCTCCCAGGTCGACTGGTGCTTCGACAGCAGGATCGCGGGCGCGTCGGGAAGGTGCTCCGCGCCGATCACGCGGTGCCGGATGCCCACGATCCGGCGCGCGCCCCAGATGACGACACGCGGCCACCCGACCGTGAGCCGGTAGCGCCAGTGAAGCGGCAGCGGCGACCACGCCAGGCACAGCAGCGCGTAGGGCGCGACGGTGACCACCTGGAACAGGACGAACAGGCCCGAGCGCAGCGCCTGCCACGCCGTTCGAGCACCGTCCATCAGGGCGCCAGTTCGGCGGCGACCGCGGCGAGGTCGACGCGCACCGCGGTGTCGGGCGGCAGACCGCCGTTGGCCATCGTCGCGCGGCCCTTGCCGGTGAGCACCAGGACGGGCCGGCAGCCGGCCGCGTGAGCGGCCTGCAGGTCGCGCAACTGGTCGCCGATCGCGTGTACCTCGGCGGGCGCCGCCTTGAAGCGCTCGAGCACCTCGAGGAAGAGCCCCGGCCTGGGCTTGCGACACGCGCAACCCGCCTCGGGCCCGTGCGGGCAGAAGAAGATTGCGTCGATGCGGCCGCCGGCGCCGGTCACCGCCTGGTGCATCTTCGCGTGGATCGACGCGAGCATCGCGAGGTCGAACAGCCCGCGGGCGATGCCGGACTGGTTGGTCGCGACGACGATCCGGTAGCCCGACCGCGACAGCCGCGCGATCGCCTCGAGGCTGCCGGGCAGCGGCCGCCACTCGTCCGGGCTCTTGATGTAGGCGTCGCTATCGTGGTTGATCACGCCGTCGCGGTCGAGGATGATCAGCTTCACGGCGTGAATGCGCGCTTCAGGCGGACGAGAGTTTCGAGATGTCGGCGACCTGGTTCATCAGGTGCCGCAGGCCCGAGAGCAGCGCGAGCCGGTTGGCCCGGACCTGCGGATCGTCGGCCATCACCATCACGTCGTCGAAGAACCGGTCGACCGGTTCGCGCGCCTGCGCCATCAGCGTCATCGCGCCGGTGAAGTCCGCCGCGACCATTCGCGCGTCGACCTGCGGCTTGAGCTCGGCGATCCGGTCGGCCAGAGCGCGCTCGGCGGGCTCGGCGAACAGCGTGCGGTCGACCGCGCTGCCGATTCCGTCGCCCGCCTTCTTCAGGATGTTGACGATTCGCTTGTTGGCGGCAGCCAGCGCCTGTGCCTCGGGAAGCTTCGAGAACTCGCGGACCGCGTCGAGCTGGGCTGGCACCAGTGCGAGCTGCGCCGGACGCTGGTCGACCACGGCCGCGATCTCCTGGGCGGCGAATCCGCGCTCGCGCAGGTAACCGGCGAGCCGCTCGTAGAAGAAGGTCTCGAGTTCGGCGTGCGCATGCGCGATGCGGTCCCCGAAGGCGCGGAACGCGGCGTCGACCAGCGCATTGAGCGGCAGCTCGAGGCGGTGCTCGACCAGCATCCGGATGACACCCAGCGCGTGGCGGCGCAGCGCGAACGGGTCCTTGTCGCCGGTGGGCTGCTGGCCGATGCCGAACAGCCCCGCCAGCGTTTCGAGTTTGTCGGCGAGCGCGAGCACCGTGCCGATCTCGGTGGCGGGCAGCGCGTCGCCCGCGAAGCGCGGCTGGTACTGCTCGGTGATCGCCCGCGCGACCGCCTCCGGCTCGCCGTCGTGGCGGGCGTAGTAGGTGCCCATCACGCCCTGCAGTTCGGGGAACTCGCCGACCATGCCGGTGAGAAGGTCCGCCTTGGCGAGCAGCGCGGCGCGGTCGGCGAGCGCGCCATCGGCGTGAAGCAGCGTGGCCACGTCGCGCGCAATCGAGCGCACCCGCTCGACCCGCTCGCCCTGCGAGCCGAGCTTCGCGTGGTAGACGACCGAGCCGAGTTGCCCCACGCGGGCGGCGAGCGTCGTCTTCTTGTCCTGTTCGAAGAAGAACCGTGCATCGGCCAGCCGGGGGCGAACCACCCGCTGGTTGCCGTCGACGATGAAGCGCGGGTCGTCGACCTCCATGTTCGAGACGATCAGGAACTTCGGCAGCAGCCGGCCGCCGGGCTCGAACAGCGGAAAGTACTTCTGGTTGGTGCGCATCGTGAGGATCAGGCACTCCTGGGGCACCTGGAGGAACTCGCGCTCGAACTCGCCGACGTAGACCGCCGGCCACTCGACCAGCGCGGTGACCTCGTCGAGCAGCGTCGCGACCTGTGCCTCGTCGCCGAGCGACGCGCCCAGCGCTGCCGAGCGTCCGCGCAGCATCGACTCGATGCGCGCGCGGCGCGCATCGAACGACGCGAGCACGCGCCCGCGCGTCTCGAGCGCTTCCTCGTAGACGTTCGCGTCCGCGATCTCGATCGGGCCCTCGGACTGGAAGCGGTGGCCGTGCGTGGCGCGCCCCGAGCGAAGTCCCAGCACCGAGGCTTCCAGCAGGCGCGCGCCGTGCAGGACGAGCAGGCCGTGCACCGGCCTCACGAAGCTGACCGTCGTGCGGCCGTCGGCGAGCTGGTACTGCATCGCCTTCGGAATCGGCAGCTTCGACAAGGCCTGCTCGATGACCGCGTCGATCACGGCGTCGAGCGACTCGCCGCGCACCGTGCTGCGGTGCCAGAAGCACTCCTGCTTGCCGTCGCTGGCACGGGTGAGCGACTCGATCGGCGCGGACTGCTTCGCGGCCCATTTCAGCAGCGCCTGCGTCGGCACGCCGGCGGCGTCGAGCCCGACCTTGACCGACGGGCCCTTGACCTCGACGCTGCGGTCGGGGGCCAGCGCGGCCACCGCAGCGACGCGCGCCGCGAGCCGGCGCGGCGTCGCGAAGCCGTCGACGCGCACGCCTTCGGCGGCCAGCCCGCGGCTGCGCAGGCCCTCGACGATGCCCTCGCAGAACGCGTCGCCGAGCCGCTTCAGCGCCCGGGGAGGCAGCTCCTCGGTGAAGAGCTCGACGAGTAGCGGCGCGCTGGCGGCTGCGCCCGATGCGGCGTCAGGCGGCATGGGCGAGCGCCTTCGACATCGGGAATCCGAGGCGTTCGCGCGCCTCGTAGTACGCCTGGGCGACGGCGCGGGCGAGGTTGCGCACGCGAGCGATGTACGCCGCGCGTTCTGTCACCGAAATGGCCCCGCGCGCGTCGAGCAGGTTGAAGCTGTGCGAGCACTTCATCACCATCTCGTAGGCGGGAAGGGCCAGGCCGGCCGCGATCAGCCGCTTGGCCTCGCCTTCGTAGTCGTCGAAGTGCCGAAACAGCATCGCGGCGTTCGCGTGCTCGAAGTTGTAGGTCGACTGCTCGACCTCGTTCTGGTGGAAGACGTCCCGATAGCTGATGCCGTCGGTCCAGGCGAGGTCGAAGACGCTCTCGACACCCTGCAGGTACATCGCGAGCCGCTCCAGGCCGTAGGTGATCTCGCCGGTGATCGGCTGGCACTTCAGCGAGCCGACTTCCTGGAAATAGGTGAACTGCGTGACCTCCATGCCGTTCAGCCACACCTCCCAGCCCAGCCCCCATGCGCCCAGCGTCGGCGACTCCCAGTCGTCCTCGACGAAGCGCACGTCGTTGACCGAGGTGTCGATGCCGAGCGCGCGCAGCGAGCCCAGGTAGAGATCGAGGATGTCGGGCGGCGACGGCTTGAGCACGACCTGGTACTGGTAGTAGTGCTGCAGGCGATTCGGGTTGTCGCCATAGCGGCCGTCCTTCGGGCGACGCGACGGCTGCACGTAGGCCGCGCGCCAGGGCTCCGGTCCGATCGCGCGCAGGAACGTCGCCGTGTGGAAGGTGCCGGCGCCGACCTCCATGTCGTAGGGCTGCAGCAGGGCGCAGCCCTGACTGTCCCAGTAAGCCTGCAGCCGCAGGATCACTTGCTGAAAGCTGAGCATAGGGAAGGGGTGGCGGGCAAAGCCGTCATTCTAGCGGGTTTGCACCGCCCGACCGGCGCGATGCGACGCAGGCGAGCGCGCCGCACAGCGCCATCACGAGGCCCAGCGCGAGCGGCAGCGCGTTGCCCCAGCGAGCGTACGGGGTGAGTCCTGTCGTGCCCTGCACGGACAGCACCAGCGCGCCCGCCGAGTAGGTCGGCAGTGCGTCGACGACGCGCCCGCGCGCGTCGATCGCGGCCGTCACGCCGGTGTTGGTCGCGCGCAGCACCGGCCGCGCGAGCTCGATCGCGCGCATGCGCGCGATCTGAAGGTGCTGCGGCAGCGCGTGCGAATCGCCGAACCAGGCGATGTTGCTGACGTTGACCAGGATCGTCGCGCCCTCGCGCACCTGCGCGGCGAGCTCCTCGCCGAACGTGTCCTCGTAGCAGATGTCGAAGGCGACCCGCTGGCCGTCGATCGCCAGCGGCGCCTGCACCTTCTCGCCGCGCGCGAACTCGCCGAGCGGAATGTTCATCATCGCGACGAACCAGCCGAACCCGCGCGGGATGAACTCGCCGAACGGCACCAGGTGGCGCTTGTCGTAGCGGGCGG
>CALMSQ010000592.1:0-3618 GCA_937872345.1 uncultured Burkholderiales bacterium
TCATTCTCGCGGCGATTGTCCGAGCGGAGCTCGCGCAGCGAGCGTAGCGAGTTTCGCCGCGGGGCCGGCGCTCCGAGGTTCTATGTTTTGCGTCAAGTCGTCCTTGGTGCGAACCTGGCTGCATCGAACCCCTCGCTGCCCTTCCAGACCGCGAACGCCACCCGCAAGAGCTTGCGCCCGAGAATCACGATGGCCTCTGTGGAGGCAAAGCCCTTGGCGCGGATCGCCCGGTACAAGGGCCCGAGGGCCTTGCTGTGACTGGCCGCCAAGCCCGCTAGGCAGCGTCGCCGTATCCGTTCGGGTTGCCCTGCTGCCAGCGCCATGCGTCGGCGCACATGCGCTCGAGCCCGAGCGTCGCGCGCCAGTCGAGGAGCGACGCGGCCGCCGACGGATCGGCGTAGCACGCTGCAATGTCTCCCGGACGGCGATCGACGATCCGGTACGCCACCTTGCGGCCGCTCGCTTGCTCGAACGCGCGCACCAGCTCGAGCACCGAATAGCCG
Organism: uncultured Burkholderiales bacterium; assembly: GCA_937872345.1. Lineage (GTDB taxonomy): Bacteria > Pseudomonadota > Gammaproteobacteria > Burkholderiales > Burkholderiaceae_E > Zeimonas. Next base: position 504 of record CALMSQ010000592.1, read on the forward strand.
GTGCCGGTGCCCAGGTTGACGGTGAACGCGCCGGGCGCGGCGAACACCCGGTCGAGCGCCGCCAGGTGGCCACGCGCCAGGTCAACCACGTGGATGTAGTCGCGCACCCCGGTGCCGTCGGGCGTCGGCCAGTCGCCGCCGAACACCGACAGCTGCGGCAGGCGCCCTACCGCAACCTGGCTCACGAACGGCATCAGGTTGTTCGGCACGCCGCGCGGATCCTCGCCGATCAGCCCGCTCTCGTGGGCGCCGACCGGGTTGAAGTAGCGCAGGATGCCGATCGACCACCCGGCGTCGGCCAGCGCGAGGTCGTCCAGCATCTGCTCGATCATCAGCTTGGTGCGGCCGTACGGGTTGGTCGGGCCCGTGCGCGCGTCCTCGGCGATCGGCACCCGCTCGGGGTCGCCGTAGACGGTCGCCGACGAACTGAACACGATGCGGCGCATGCCGGCCGCGGCCATCGTGCGCAGCAGGGTCACGGTGCCGGACACGTTGTTGTCGTAGTACTCGAGCGGCCGCGCAACCGACTCGCCGACCGATTTCAGCCCGGCGAAGTGGATCGCCGCATCGAAGCGCCGCGAGCGCAACAGCGCCGCGAGCGCTGCCTCGTCCCGGATGTCGGCGCGCGCCAGCGGCACCTCGCGCCCGGTGATCCGCTCGACGCGGCGCAGCGACTCGGCGCTGGCGTTGCAGAGGTTGTCGAGCACCACGACGTCCCAGCCTGCCTGCAGCAACTCGACCACCGTGTGCGAGCCGATGTAGCCCGCGCCCCCGGTCACCAGCACCCGTCGCCCCCCGTCGCCCAAGATCCGCCCTCCGTCGCCGTCATCGAGGCCTGAATGTGCGGAGTGTCGCATGCCCGCCCGGCGCGAGCCGTACAATCCTCGGGATGCAGACTAGCGTCGGTCGTCTCCCATCATGCTGATTCCCGTCATCCTTTCGGGCGGCGCCGGCACGCGGCTCTGGCCGGTGTCGCGCGAGGCGTTTCCGAAGCCGTTCATGAAGCTGGGTGGCGAGTTGAGCCTGCTGCAGCGCACGCTCAGGCGCTCGCTGCCGCTGGCCGACGGGCATCTGGCGGCGATCGTCACCAACGCCGAGTATTTCTTCAAGACCCGCGAGGAAATCGACACGCTGCCGGCCGCCGAAGGCCACCGGATCGTGCAGCTGCTCGAGCCCGTCGGACGCAACACCGCCCCGGCAATCGCGATGGCGGCGCTGTGGGCGCAGTCGGTCGATCCCGACGCGACGATGCTCGTGCTGCCGGCCGATCACCTGATCCCCGACGAGGCTGCCTTCCAGGAGAGCGCGCGGCAGGCGGCCGAACTCGCAGCGCGCGGCGCGATCGTGCTGTTCGGCATCCGACCGACCGCGCCGGAGACCGGCTTCGGCTACATCGAGACCGGCGACGCATTGCCGGGCGCCGCGCTGCAGGTGCGCCGCTTCGTCGAGAAGCCCGACGCGGCGCGTGCGATGCAGTTCCTCGCCGCCGGCAACTTCGTCTGGAACAGCGGCATGTTCTGCTTTGGCGCGAGGACGATCCTCGACGCGCTGCAGGCGCACGCGCCCGCGGTGTTCACGACCGCCCGCGCCGCGTGGGAAGCGAGCCGCGCAGCGGCCACCGACCAGAAGCTGCCGATCGCCGCCGAAGCCTTCGCCGCCTGCCCGAGCATCTCGATCGACTACGCGGTGATGGAGAAGGCCGACGGCGTCGTCGTGCTGCCGTCGCGCTTCAACTGGAGCGACATCGGTTCCTGGAAGGCCGTGTCGGAGCAGCTCGAGCCCGACGCCGACGGCAACACCACGCTCGGCGAGACGATGCTGGTCGGCTCGAAGAACACGCACATCCAGAGCGAGGACCGGCTTGTCGCGGCGGTGGGCGTGGAAAACCTGCTGGTGGTCGACACGCCCGACGCGCTGCTGGTCGCCAGCAAGGACGCGAGCCAGCAGGTCAAGGAGATCGTCGGGCGACTGAAGTCGAAGGGGCACGAGGCAGCGCGGCTGCACCGCACCGTCGCGCGGCCGTGGGGCACGTACACGGTGCTCCAGGAAGGCCCCCGCTTCAAGATCAAGCGCATCGAGGTCAAGCCGAAGCAGGCGCTGTCGCTGCAGATGCACCACCACCGCAGCGAGCACTGGATCGTGGTCTCGGGCACCGCGAAGGTGAGCTGCGACGAGCGCACGTTCCTGGTCTCCGCCAACGAGTCCACTTACATCCCGATCGGCTCGAAGCACCGGCTCGAGAACCCCGGCGTCGTCGAGCTGGTGATGATCGAGGTGCAGTGCGGCGACTACCTCGGCGAGGACGACATCGTGCGCTTCGACGACGTCTACGGCCGCGCCCCGCCTGCCTGAGGCCACCTGAGGCGACCTGAGGCATCCCGACCCAAGCCGAGGCAGGCCCGCGCGGCAGGTGCCCGTGAAGGCGCGCTACTTCTACGCCCTGCGCCCCGATGCGGGCGCGGCACGCCAACTCGGCGCGCTCGCCGAACGCCTCGCCGCGAGCCTGGGCGGACGACCGCTGTCGGCCGGCGACGTGCACCTCACGCTGGTCTTCGTCGGCGAGCGGCCCGTCGAGGACGAGACGACGCTGGCATCCCTGCTCGACGGCCTCGCACCGCGCTGGCCGGCGATGCCGCTGACGAGACTGGGAACCTTCGGCCGTGGCCTGCTCTGGGCGGGCCCGGCGAGCCCGGATGGCGGACCGCAAGCCGATGCGGCCCCGCTCGCCTGGCCCGCGCAGCTCGCTGCGCAACTGCAGCAGCGCCTGCGCGACGCGGGCATCGCCTTCGACGAGCGCGCGCTGCACCTTCACGCGACGCTGGTGCGCGGCGCGCGCCGCGACGCGCGCAACCCGTGGGCCGCGTCTGCCGACGCGCTGCCGATCGAATCGGGCAGCTGGACGCTCGCGCTCGGATGCTCCGATGCGGGGTCGACGCCGCTGCGCCGATACCGGTGGCGCGACACGCCGCGCTGAGCCGCTCGCCCGGTCGCTCGCCCGGTCGCTCCCCGCGGCGCCGGCCACCGCGTTGTCACGGCTGCGTCACACCCAAGTCATAATCTGGCGTCGTGAACGCCAAGATCCTGATCGTCGAGGACGAGCCGGCCATCCGCGAGC
>CALMSQ010000593.1:0-6011 GCA_937872345.1 uncultured Burkholderiales bacterium
ACGTCCACCGCACGAACGCGCTGCGCGGTCATCCCTGGGGTCGCGACTTCGTCTACGACGAGCGCGTGCTGACCGGCGATGGCGAGCGCGGCGAACGCCGTGCGCGAGCGCTGGCGCGCAATTCGCGGGTGCAGACGGCGCTTCTCGGCTGGGGCCCCACGCGCGAACTGCTGCGCCGCTTTGCGTTGCCGAGGCCCGGCCAGGGACCCACGCCGCAGCAGCGCGAAAGCGGCCGCTACGAAGTCGTGTTCATCGGCGACACGGCGAAGGGGCAGCGGCTGCGCGCAACGGTCAAGGGCGACCGCGACCCCGGCTACGGATCGACCTGCAAGCTCGTCGCCGAAAGCGCGCTGTGCCTCGGCACCGAGATCGATCGCTCGATGACCGGGGGCGGCGTGTGGACCGCCGGCGCGGCCATGGGCATGCCGTTGGTGCGACGGCTGCAGGAACGCGCAGGGCTGAGCTTCGCGGTCGAGGATTGAGCGGGACCCTCGGGGGCGCGAGAACCTTGGCGACAGGAAAGCTCGTTCTGGTCACGTACTCGAGGCAGATCGACAGCCTGGAAGGCTCGTTGATGATCGTGTGGGACCAGGCGTGTCGCGGGTCGCCGCTGTCCGGTCGGCCGTTGTTCTGCGGGGCGAACCCTAGAGCGCGCGGTGGACGCGCAAGACGGTGGCGTCCCCGGGCACCGGCTCCGCCTCGAACCTGAGTCTTCGCGCCAGCGCGAGCATCGCCGCGTTTTCGGCGATCACCAACCCCTCCATCGTCTGGTAGCCGTCGCGGCGTGCCCGCCGCACCAGGCTGGCCAGCAGCCTCGTGGCGAGATCGCTGCCGCGCCAATCCTCGGCCACGGTGATCGCGAACTCGCAAGTCTTGTCATCGTGCACGCTGGCCTGCACGTATTGCGCGGCACCGACGATGTCGATCCCGTCGGCCGCCGGTATCGTGGCCACGAACACGAAATCGCGCCCGGGCCGCGGATGCACGCCGCGCTGGAGGGCGTCGTCGTCGAGTTGCCGCTGGTGCGACATGAAGCGGCTGTACCGCGATTGGGCCGACAGGCGTTCGAAGGCCTGGACGATCTCCGGCGCGTCGGCATCGGCGATCGCGCGCAACGTCACCTCGCGGCCATCACGCAGGGCGATGTGGCGCGGGCGATAGTCCCCTATCATCTCCGCCACATCCCCGCTAGGCGGAGGCGCCCGCCGGCGAGCCGACGGTCGCCGTGGCGGCGGCACGACGCAACTCTCGCCGCAGGACCTTGCCGATGTTGGACTTGGGTAGCGGCTCGGTGCGGAACTCGACGACCTTCGGCATCTTGTAGCCGGTGAGGTGTTGCCGGCAATGCTCGAGCAGAGCCTGCTCGGTCAGGGCCGGGTCGGCCCGCACCACGACGATCTTGACGACCTCGCCCGAGCGTTCGTCAGGCTCCCCGACGGCCGCCGCCTCGGCGACGCCCGGATGCAGCGCCACGACGTCCTCGATCTGGTTCGGGAAGACCTTGAATCCGGAAACGACGATCATGTCCTTCTTGCGGTCCGTGATGCGGAAGTACCCGCGCTCGTCCACGAACCCCATGTCGCCGGTGCGCAGCCAGCCGTCGCGGGTGAAGACCGCTGTCGTCTCGTCCGGGCGGTTCCAGTAGCGCGGCATGACTTGCGGGCCGCGTATGCAGATCTCCCCGACCTCGCCGGTCGCGAGCTCGTGGCCGCGGTCGTCGAGGATGGCCGCCTGCGTGGACGGAATCGGCAGGCCGATCGTTCCGGTCCACTGCGCAACGTCGAGCGGGCTGGCCATCACGACCGGCGAGGTTTCCGTCAGCCCATAGCCTTCGATGATGGCCGTGCCAGTGCGCTGCTTCCAGCGCTCGGCCACCACGCGCTGCACCGCCATGCCCCCGGCGCTGGTGAGCTTCAAGGCGCCCGTGTCGACTTCGGCGAACTCCGGCGCATCGAGCAGCGCGCGGTACAGCGTGTTGACGCCGATGATGATCGTGAACGGATACCTCTTGAGGTCGCGGATGTAGGCCTTCATGTCCCTCGGGTTGGTCACCAGCACGGTCTGTGCGCCCATCTTCAGGAACACGAGACACGAGGTCAGCGCGTAGACGTGATACAGGGGCAGGGGGCAGACGAACACCTCCTTGCCCTCCACCAGGTCACGCGCCATCCAGGCCGTCATCTGCAGCACGTTCGCGACCAGGTTGCCGTGCGTCAGCACGGCGCCCTTGGCCACGCCGGTCGTGCCGCCGGTGTACTGGAGGAAGGCCATGTCGTCGTGGTTTAGCGGCACGTCCTCGACCTCCTGCCCTCGGCCCGCGCGCAACCCGGCGTTGAGTTCGGTTGCGCCGGCAATCGTCCATGCGGGCACCATGTGCTTCACGTACTTCACCACCAGGTTGGTGACCAGCCTCTTGACCGCCGGAAGCATGTCGCCGACTTCAGTGGTGATGACAGCCGGGTTCAGCGTCGGGTTCTTCTCCAGCACCTGCTGCAGCGTGTGGGCAAAGTTTTCCAGTACCACGATGGCGCTCGCGCCCGAGTCCTCGAGCTGATGCTCCAGTTCGGGCACGGTGTACTGCGGATTGACGTTGACCACCACGAGGCCGGCGCGCAGCACGCCGAACAGCACCACCGGATACTGCAGCAGGTTGGGCATCATGATGGCGACCCGGTCGCCTTTGCGCAGGCCCAGCGTCGTCTGCAGGTAGGCGGCGAAGTCGCGGCTCGATCGGTCGAGCCCGGCATAGGTCATCGAGCTGCCCATGTTGCTGTAGGCAGGCAAGTCGCCGAAGCGCTGGCAGCTGCGCAGCAGCATGTCCCTGAGCGAGGCGAACTCCTGCACGTCCACCTCGGCCGGGATGCCGGGCGGGTAGTGCTTCAACCAGATTGCTTCCATCTCGATCGCTCCTGCACACCGAACTGCTTGTGCACACGGTTCCGGGCGAGTACCGACGTGCGGCCACCGTGCGGTACCCATGGACGCACCCTCGACGACCTGTTTCACGACATCGGCCTCGAGCTCGGCCGTGTAGCGCGCCTGACTCGTTCGCATCTGAGCTCCGTCTGCCTCATTCTGAGGCTGGAAGGTGTCCTGGGAAAGTGGGGTGATTCGCAGATCGCATACGCCACAGACCGGGACAGATCTCGAAAGCCGACCCATGCCAACGACACTGACCTGCTCGGGAAACGAGCAGGGCCAGCCTTCTGTCTGCGCTAGCGACAGGGGTCGCAACGGTCGTGGTGCCGCTGTTCGTGATGCAGCCTGCGATGAGCCACGGCTACGCTGCGGCGACGGCACCCGCACCGCCAACGGACGGGGGGCTTGCAGCTCCGCGGAAGGGGACTCGGCCAGGAACGGTCGTTCAGCGACCGCCGCCGTCAAGCAGGCGCGTCGATGGTCTCAGCGTGTGGTCGGAGCTCGTGCACGATTCCCGGCCGGACTGCACGCGGACCGCGAGGATCATCGAGCGGGCATCGGCGACGCTCACGTTCGACATCGAGATCTTGCGATCTTCCAGGCGCCCCGTGGTTCGGCAAGGCAGAGCCGCCCCGAGGAGGTCAGGTAGCACCACAGCGTCCCTTCGCTTACCCGAGGGTACGCAACGCTTCTCGTTGCATCGCGCCGGACTTCAGGACCGTCGTGCCCTTTCCAGACGGGACTGCCCGCAGCAGTGCCCGGGCGACGGCTGCCGCCTCGATGGGCTTGTAGTTCGCGGGAATCAGGAAGCCGAGCACCTTACCGAGCGCGGACGCCCACTCCTCCCCACGCCGGGGGGGTTGCCCCAGAGCCTTTCGGTTCCCCACCAACATCGACGGGCGCGCGATGGCCAACCCCTCGAACGGCATCTGTGCCATCGCGTCCTCGAGCTCCCCCTTCACGCGGCTGTAGAAGACCGTCGAGCGGGCGTCGGCACCCATGGCGCTCACCAAGCCTGCGTTCCTGGCGCCGGCAGCAAGCGCCGCTGTGGCGACGGCAAGGTTGGCGTCGTGGTCAACGGCACGGAATGCAGCCTGGCTGCCAGCGACCTTGATCGTGGTCCCCAGCGCCAGATACACCTCGTCCGCAGACGGCAGCCCAGGCAATGCGGCGAAGTCGACGACGTGGGCCGTCAACTTGGGATGCGCAATCGCCGGCGGCCTTCGTCCGAGGCTGTGGACCGCCACCACGGTTCGGTCGGCCAGCAGACCATCGAGAATCTCTCTGCCCACCAGGCCGGTGGCGCCTGCAATGATGACAGTTCGGTTCGTCATGCGCGGTTCCTCTGCCAATCTGATATTGGGCGATGCAGCGGCGCGCACTCACAGCCCCGATTGCTGCCGCACCATGGCCGGCGAACATCGGGCAATCGACGCGACGCTGGCCGCACCCCGCGCCCAACTCGTTCTCAACTGACCTCAGCTTGCCTCATTGTGAGGCTCGAAGGTGTCTACGAAAAGCGGGGCGATTCAGGAAGTCCTGTCGGGCCCCGAGCGACGGGCGCCGGGATCGGTATCGACGGGCTCGTGGCCTTCCTAATCGGTGTAGCCGAGGCCAGCGTCAGCCTGCGATTTCCCAGCCGCCCCCGCGGCACCGCCGGTGAAAGACCGGCGCCGCTTCGCCCTCGATCGCGAGCAGGTGCAGCCAGCCGTGGTCGACGAGCCGACGCACCGTCTCGTGCGCGGCGATCACGGTGTCGATCGCTTCGCGCGGCGCTTCGACGAAGACCGACAGCCGCCGCGGCGTGTGGCGCAGCCGTTCGCCGTCGTGCACCGACTGCCACGGCAGGCCGATGCGCAAGTCGCCGCCGTTGCCTTCGAACACGCCGATGCCACCGCCGACCACGTTGTGCAACAGCTTGTTGCCGGCGCCCTGGCGCTGCGGATCGACGCTCGACGCGAGGTACTGCAGGTTGATCCAGTGGGCGACGACGACCGGCGCGCTCAGAATCAGCGTCAGCACGCTGCGGTTGGCGTCGCGCCGGTGGTCGTAGTCGTGCAGGAAGACACGGCCACCGAGGTTCGCGCCCTGCGTGCGCGCGCGTGGGGCGGCGACGAACGCGGCGTTGTCGGCCAGCGCCCATTCCGGGCGCGTCTCGGCCCAATGAGCGGCGCGCTCGCGCAGGCGGGTCAGCAGCGCCGGTGCCGGCAGGGCAGGCAGCCCGAGGCCCGGCGCGCGTTCGGCGCGCGCCGTGTCGCCGGCGCTGGCGAGCGCGCCCTGCAGCGCCTCGAGCGTGGCGGCATGCGATGGCGGCAGCAGGTCGGTGTCGAAGAGCCGAACCTCGTCGGTTGTCGTGTTGTGGAGCCCGGCGACGAACCGGGTGCCGTCGGGGATCGCGAGCCCGCGCGTCGCCAGCGAGGTGCGCACCGCCGCGTCGTTGAGCAGTGCGGCGAGCGCGCGGGCGTTGACCTCGCCGCTGCGCCCGCCGCACGCGCCGCAGTCCAGCCCGGCCGCGTGCGCGTTGTTCGCGCTTTGCCCGCCGTGCCCGCAAAGCAGCACGAGCGGTGCGAATCCCTCGACGAGCCCCATCGCGCGCAGGACGCCAGCCGCCAGCCCCGCACCCGCATCGACGTCGAGCGCCAGCCGCGGGCGAAGCGCGCGTGCCTCGTCGCGCTCGAGGCCGGCCCGCGACCAGTCCGGCCCGGCGTCGGTCTGCGGCAGGCTCGCGCGCAGCAGCGATCCGGCGTAGAGCACGCCACACGCCTCGACGAACGAGAACCCCGCCGCCGGCGTGCCGCGCCAGCCGTCCCACGACGCCGCGGCGGCGAGCCGGGCGCGGCGACTGCCGGCCAGTGCCTGCGCCAGCGAGCGCTCCGCCGGTTGCTCGTCGACCGTCAGCGAGGCGGCGAGCAAGCCCGGCAGTTGCGGCTGGCGCCAGTCGGTGCCGAACGGTCGATGCTCGATCGGCAGCCCGAAGAAGCCGGCGAAGCCGCGTGTCGCGATCGTCGGGTCGGCTGCTTCGAGCGCGCGTCGCAAGACCTCGCTGCGCACGTCGATGCAGAACACCGCCTGCACGGCCGGCATCCCAGGCG